>CBDUUM010000030.1:0-12600 GCA_965370445.1 uncultured Methanosarcinales archaeon | reverse complement strand
ACTGGAAGATGAGTCAGAATCGACAAAATCAGCAGGACCGATAAAACCAACAAAAACGGCAGAACCGTCAGAACCGACAGAATCGATAAAATCGGCAGGACCGATAAAACCAACAAAATCGATGGAATCAGCAGAACCCGTACCTGGAGTTCATAGTGAAAATGCTCATCCCGATGACAGGGGACCCGTACCCGATATGGATAAGCTTCCTGAGGACCTGAAAGAGATTATCGAAATACTTGAGAAGTTAGGGGGCAGGATGACCCAAAAAGACCTGAGGACCAGGTTGAATTGTTCTGAGGCAAAGGTGAGCCTGATGATAACCGACCTTGAGAACAGGGGACTGGTACACAAGGTCAAAAAGGGGCGGGGGAATATTATACTGCTAATATCCATGGAATAAGTTATAAGCAGAATATTATAATAAGATTATAATATAAATAATGCTTATAAATAAATCATAATATACTATAATTATTATGGACTGGATATCCCACATTATTTTCGGTCTCACAATTACCAGACTGGTTTATATGAACCATCCACAGGACTGGGAAAAGCACCGTAACATTATCGTACTAATAGCAATCTCCGCCAGCCTGTTCCCTGATCTTGACCTCCTCACCACCCACCGAAGTGAGATACACGCCCCGCTGGTGCTGACGGCACTGGCTGGTGTCATAGGCCTAGTATATCCCATATCCTTCAGGCCGCTACTTGCAGGTTTCCTGAGCCACAGCTTGCTGGACATATTCCTGTTTGACAACTCAAAAGGTACCATCAGGCGGGTTATAGACATTGCAATTACCAATGATACAGCAGCCAGCGAGATCAATGAAGCAGTAGTGACCGGAGTGGCTGCCGATGGCATCATGCTGCTGTATCCCCTAAGCCGCGAAATGTACTACATCCTGCTAACCGAACAGACCTATGCAATCGTGGTAGTGCTGGTGCTGTGTACTGCTGCAGTCACTTTGTATCTCACCCGCAGCAATAAGGGAAATTATCGATAACTATTATTGTGCCTTATTGCAATAAGACACTTCAATGTCAAGAGTTGCAGTAGGCGGTACCTTTAATCCCTTGCATGACGGCCATAAGGCCCTGCTTATACGAGCATACCAGTTGAGCAACGGAGGTGAAGTGCTGATCGGCATAACCTCCAATGAGATGGCCGAAAAAAAGTACCATGGAGTGGAAGACTGGGATGCAAGGAGGCACGAGGTCATGTCCTTTATGCAGGATACCTTAGGAGCCAGCCCTCTCATAGTCAGGCTGGACGACCCCTTCGGCCTCACCATAGACGAGGATTTTGATTACCTGGTGGTCTCCCCCGAGACCGAACCCACAGCACACCTGATAAATACACGGCGCGCTGAACAAGGGAAACAACCCATTAACATTGAACTGGTAGAGTACGTGCTGGCAGGTGACGGTAGTCCCATATCCTCAACAAGGGTTCTTCGTGGTGAGATAGACATTCACGGCAACATGCTGCAACACCGATAATAATATTTATCTTGTGCGTGTTTTGTGTTCACAATCAATTCATAGTAAATACCAAATTTCACACTTCAAGAGGCTCATTAAATGTCTATAACACAACTGCCAAAAGAATATAACCCGCAGGAGGTCGAACCCAGGTGGATGGGGGAATGGCAAGATTCAATGAACTACTTTGACTGGGATTCTGCGAAACCGCAGTATATCATCGATACCCCGCCGCCCTATCCTACAGGCAATTTCCATATCGGCAATGCCCTGAACTGGTGCTACATTGATTTCATTGCCAGATACAAGCGGATGCGCGGATATAATGTGATGTTCCCACAGGGCTGGGACTGCCACGGCCTGCCTACCGAGGTCAAGGTGGAGGAAATACACAACATTACCAAGAACCAGGTGCCGCGTGCTGAGTTCAGGCGGCTGTGCGAAGAACTGACAGCCGGTAACATAGAGAAAATGCGCAATACTATGCGCAGGCTGGCCTTCAGCATCGACTGGAGCAACGAGTACATCACCATGAAGCCAGAGTACTACGGCAAGACCCAACACTCCTTTGTGCAGATGTACCATAGCGGCCGGATATACCAGGCAGACCATCCCGTGAACTGGTGCCCTCGCTGCGAGACAGCCATTGCTTTTGCTGAAGTGGAGTATGATGCCAGACAGACCACCTTGAACTATTTCCATTTCGATGAACTGGATGTGGCCACCACAAGACCCGAACTGCTGGCAGCCTGCGTGGCCGTTGCCGTGAACCCTGACGATGACAGGTACAACAAGTATGTAGGCCAGGAAATTGAGGTGCCCGTATTCGGCCATAAGGTAAAGGTACTGTCCGACTCAGAGGTTGACCCTGTATTCGGTACCGGCGTGGTCATGATATGTACATTTGGCGATAAACAGGATGTAAGATGGTGGGCCGAACTGGGGCTGCCTATTCGCAAAGCCATTGACAAACAGGGTATCATGACCTCAATTGCAGGGAAGTACGAGGGTATGTCCCTTGCCGGGTGCAAGGAGGCCATTACCCGGGACATGAAGGATTCAGGCATTATCTACAAGCAGGAGAGCCTGGACCAGAATGTGGGACTGTGCTGGCGCTGCAAAACGGCCATCGAGATACTTTCAGAGCGGCAGTGGTTCGTGAAGATAGATGCTGACGACATCATTTCCAAATCATCTAAGATCAATTGGGTACCACCCTATATGGAGATACGGCTCAAGAACTGGACCGGTACAATGGAATGGGACTGGTGCATCTCCAGGCAGCGTATCTTTGCAACCCCCATCCCGGTATGGTATTGCAATGAGTGCGGCGAGGTCATGGTGGCGAAAGAGGAATGGCTGCCCCTGGACCCTAACAATTCCCAGCCGCTCGAAGCCTGTAAGTGCGGTTCCATTTCGTTCTCTCCCGAGGAGGACGTGCTGGATACCTGGATGGACTCGTCCATCTCGGCCCTGAACGTTGCCGGCTGGCTGTCCCGGGACGATGTGCGGCTGCCCACACAGATGAGGCCGCAGGGGCATGATATTATCAGGACCTGGGCTTTCTATACAATCCTGCGGTCAAGTGCACTGACTGGCCTGCGGCCCTGGGATGATATCGTAATAAACGGTATGGTGCTGGGTGAGGACGGGCAGAAGATGAGCAAGAGCCTTGGCAATATCGTGATGCCTGAAGAGGCGGTCAAGCAGTACGGTTCGGATGCCTTCAGGCAGTGGGCCGCCATTGGCGGGTCTACGGGGTCAGATATCATGTTCAGCTGGAAGGATGTAGTAGCTGGAAACCGGTTCCAGCAGAAACTCTGGAGCATTGTCAGGTTCTGCATGCCCCATCTTGATGACTTCCAGCCCGGCGGTGATGTGGAATACAGGACGATCGACCGCTGGCTGCTGAGTAAACTGAACACCCTTATCAAGGAAGCCACTGACAGTATGGATGCATACCAGTTCGACGAAACCATGAAGAATATCAGGGGTTTTGCATGGGAGACCCTGGCAGATAATTATATTGAGCTGATAAAATCCAGGCTGTACGGCGAGGATGCCGAAGCCAGGCGTGCAGCCCAACATACCCTGTATTTTGCAGTGGATGCACTGGCACGGATGCTTGCACCTTTTATTCCGTATTTCGCAGAGGAAGTGTTCTCACTGCTGCACCGGCAGAGTGTGCACCAGTCAGGGTGGCCGGATGTGGATGAGTCTGCCATTGATCTAGAGGCAGAGGCTTCAGGCGAACAGGTGAAGGAGATCACGGCCGCCATCAGGCGTTTCAAGTCCGATAAAGGCATGGCACTGAATGCGCCGCTAGGCAGACTCAGGGTATACGGACGCATAAAAGATGTGACAGATATCGCGGGTACGGTGAGTGCTGATATTGAGATGATGGAGGGTGAGCCTGAGTTCGAGTACAGGGTCAGTGGTGTGAAGCCTAATATGAGCGTTATCGGTCCGAAGTTCAGGGACAGGGCCGGGGCCATTATCGGTGCGCTGAAATCAGCCGACCCCGGGTCCATTGCACAACAGGCAGCAGGCGGGGCCGTTGAACTTGAGGTTAAGGGTGAGACGATTACGCTGGAACCTGCGGCTGTGGAATTTGAGCGTGAGATCATGTCAGAGGGACATGCGGTTGATGTGCTGGAGATCGGGAATGTAATGGTCGTGGTTGAGAGAGGATAACTATCTTATCTTTTTATGAGCTTTAGAGACGGTCCGGCAATTAAATCGATCTTTGATAGTGATATGGTACGACCGGATTGCTTCTCTTGTGGTATCTGCATTGAAACTTGTCCAAAAAATGCACTGGAATTCAGATTGGGAATAAAAAGTATCCTAAATAAACGGTTGTTAAGATAAAACCAGAGAAGAATAGAATCCCGACAATCACCTCACCTACATCAAATGCATAAGAATTCGCTATCAAAAGTTATGATTTGAGTAGGATTTGAGCAGGATCAGAGTAAGATGTCAGTGATAAGGTAAGGTATTCCAATTAGCAATACATTTAAACTATAGAAGAGAGGTTATATACATATATAATAATAAAATTTAATACTTGGTGAAATCATGTATGAAAATCTTGAGATTATATCAATACTTGCAAATTATTTATCAGTAATACTTGCAATTATAGGATTGTATTTTGTATATAAGAACTGGGTTGTCTGGAAAAAGACTAGTTTAAACATCATAAAAGCCAGAGCATTCTTAAACAAGGAATTTCTTGAAAGGAACTGGTTCTTTCTCGTAGTTGCCGGAGGCTTAATTGCCGTTAGAAGGTTATATAGGTGTATTGAACTTTCACGTGATTCAACAATAAATGACCCAGTGGAAATATTATTCGACATCATAGGGTTTGTTGTAATAGTCCTGCTGGTCTTTATGGCATACCAGTGGTATAAGATCATTCAAGAACAGAAATTAAAATGATGGTCTTGCTTCTTCCTTCATATTTTTACCCACGTTTATTTTTATCAAAAACTTTATGAATACAAATAACTACAATAATCAATGGTGAACAATATGGTTAAATTAACTCCTGAAGTAAAAGAAGTCATCCAGAATCAAAAGCCGCTTCCTATGGCAACAGCTGATAAAAACGGCAAACCTAATGTTATTTTTGTAGGTATGTGGAAATTCATTGACGATGAGACGATTATGATCGTAGACAATTTCTTTAAGAAGACTGCCAATAATCTCAAAGAAAATCCTAAATTATCAATTGTAGGATATGACGGTGAATCAAAGAAATCATATCAGGTCAAGGGTTCTGTGGATTACCTTGAAAAAGGAGACCGTTTTGAAGAAGCAAAGAGTCTGGCAGAATCCAAGAAAATGCCTGGTAAAGCTGTTGTGATATTCCATATTGAAGAGGTATATGATTCTATATATGGACCGCATGCAGGCGAGCAGATCGCATAGTACATATAAAATTTTAAATTTTTTTATCGGTGATTGAAGTTGGCTAAAAGAAAAACAGAGAAAACGGATGAGGAAAACCAGTTTATTGGTGATGAATACGCTGAAGAGGACGTATCCGAAGGACAGGAAACGACAGAAAATGAAATGGAAGGTCTATACGACCTGATGATACCTCCCGGTATACCAGAATCAGTAATAGTTGAACTGGTAGAGGAGTTCGACCTTGAACCTGTTTCAAGGGTAGCAAATGTTGACATCGTAGAAGTGGACGCGCGTGAGATACTGATGCTTCGGGGTGACCTGGAAACGGTCAATGAAGCCCATGATTACATGATCCAGCGAACGCACGAAGTTCTCGAAGAAGTCTTTAAAAGTCCCTGGGTCAAGGATTAAGAGTAAAATTATTGTCCAGGTCTCAATTTTTCACCATACAATGCCGCGCCAAGGGCATTTACTGTCTGGGGTGACGGCAGTACTACAACCGTTGAGCTTTGCATAGATTCAAATGATTCGACAATGCCTGTGTTCAACACAGTTCCTCCGATAAGTACTACTGTTTCTACGGGAGGTATCATCTGGGCGATACGCCTGGCAAAGGCCTGGTGTATGCCGCAGATCACTTCTTCCATGGTATAGCCGCCCACAAGCTGGGATATCATCTCAGATATTGCAAACACACCACAGGTATTGTTTATTTGGGCGCTCCGTCTGGCCCGGGTATGCAGCTTCCCCAGTGATTCCACAGGAATATCAAAATAATGGGCAGCAAGTTCCAGGAATGCACCTGTACCTGCACTGCATTTGTCATTGATAAGGAATGTGTTGTTGCGCAGGTCTATTACTTTTGTATCCTGCCCGCCCACATCCACTATGACCTGTGCGTCAGGAATATAATATCTCACCCCCAGCGATGCGGCAGTTATCTCTGTTATTGCGGCGGTGTGGGGCACTGTCTTCCTGAAATAGCCAGTGGACACAATGGTCCCTACAGCCCCTATAGTCTCTACGGTTCCCAGGGACTCAATAGTGTCTATGGTCCTCACTGCCTCTATAGTATCCCCCTCATTTTCATCATCCAGCAATTCCTTCCATCTGTGACTGGGCACCACTTTAGATGCGGTTATTTTTCCTGACTCCAACCTGATAATCTTGGCTGTGGTGCTGCCCACATCAAGCCCGGTATTCATGGCATCACTTCCAGCATCTCTGAAAAGGCTTCAAGCCTCAACTTCAACTGCTCGGAAGACGGCCGGGGCAGGTCACCCTGGACAGTAAGTATCGGATAATCCAGGTGTGCCCTGAATATCTCATCCTCCAGGGTGTGGTGGCATGCAAACTGTGTATAATGGATCACACCATCAACCCGCCGCCGGTCCAGTTCCTGCCTGATCAGTTCTATCCTGTCCACGATGGGACCTGAAAAAGTGTAGTTCCTGTAACTTCCGGCAAGGGCCTGCAGATCATTCCCGCCCAACCTCATGAATTCATAGGGCAGTTCATCATATACCACATGCAGCCCGAAACTCTCTGCCACTTCATGGAAATCCGGATATATCGGCGGTACACCGATAAGGGCCACCCTGCTTGAATATTCCACATCGGTCCGGGGCATGGTGTCCAGCACTTCCTCAAAGGCTGCAGGATCACCTTGCATGTCGCTAAAAGATATCAGTGCGGAAAATACATCACTTGCCCTGGCACGGTCGTCAACCCTTAATTGATCCAGTGCCAGTCCTTTTTCCTTTAATCCTGATATGTTGGAAAACATCTCCTTATCTTTTATACCACCCAGGAACGCGGCCAATCCTTCCAGTTGTGATGCCATGAAATCCGGGTCCCTGTCGAACGGATAAAAGAAATAATGGGTTGGTATGCCGCTTAAGGCTACTTTCTGGCCGTCAACCAGTGCATTGTGGCAGTCGCCCCCGGCTACTACTACCAGTGAATCAATATCCAGCCGCCCTTCCATTATCTCATCCCTCCATACCGCAGTCCATGCGCACAGCTTGCTGCGGGGACTTACCTGGGATGTGGGTACCACATTGTTCACATCCAGGGGACGGTGCCGGCATGCATAGACCAGCTCAGGAGGTATCAGGGCAGTTATGCCCACAGTATCTGTCATTGGCTGACCAATTGGTGTGCAATATAATATTACTTGCCCAGGCGCAGGACCTGGGACTAAATGTGAGATAACTATTTATGCTGGTTAAACTAATATATTGACTGACAGTCAGTCAGTTAAGGTTAGAACATGGCCCGCATAGTAAAAGACCCGGAAATAAGGCGCAACGAGATAATTGATATCGCTGAAGAACTATTCCTCAAGAGCGGATACAACGAGACTGCAGTATCTGATATCGTTAAAAGGGTCGGCGTCTCACAGGGCACGTTCTATTACTATTTTAAATCCAAGGAAGACATATTAAATGCTATAATCGAGCGGTATATCGATGACATAAAAGTGGGGGTAGAAGCCATAGCAGCGAAGGATGATATCAACGCCATCGAGAAGATAATGGCATTTTTTGGTTTCCTTAATAATATGGATCAAGGAAAGGAGAAACTTATTGATTATTTCTATGAGGGCCAGAACGTACATCTGCATGCCAGGTTTGAAAAGAATGTGCCTTCGAATATCATCCCTCCATTTTGCCAGATGATAGAAGAAGGAGTGCAGGAAGATTTCTTTGATACAAAAAATCCTGAGATGGCAGCATTGTCCATCATAGGCACAACTTTTGCAATCTCCCACTGGATGTATGATAAAGAGGACCGTGCCGGCAGTACAAAAAAAATCATGGCCGCCATATTCGATCTTATCGAAAGGATACTGGGGGCAGAACCAGGGAGATTCATGGAATATGCTATGAAAACGGAGGAAATAAAATGAGCAGTAGCGAAAGCGAACGTGCCATGCAATGTGAAAGCATTGCATTTAAACTAACAAAAGACTTAAACGATTTTGTTGTATATAATAAAGAACTGAAACTGAGGTGATCAATTGTCAGGACGAAAGATTGTTTTTTTTATCGCAGTATTGATACTAATGTCAGTCCATTCAGCCAGCGCTGAAGAAATCAATATCGTTGATGTTTATTCCGATATTGATTCGACTGATATCACAATCCACTCGGGTGAACATTATACGGACATAACCCTGAAGGCTGAACTGATATTTAAAGAAAATGTACTGGAATCAAAACAGTTCCACATCGATGAGGTATCCTCTGATACTGATATAACCAAGATAGCATTCTGGGAAATAACAAACCCGAAAGAAGGCTTCTACCGCACCAGGATGACCATGTCTGTGGACGGTTCGATACTGGAAACAAAATATTCTAATTTCTCATACGGCTGGCAGGCCATTCCCAGGATATATATTAAGGACATTGTGCCCGATTCCAGCGGCATCAGCGTGATCCTGGCCCCTTCTATTACAGCAACCGGTTCTGAGCCTGTCCTGGCAGATGTGGAATACATGCTCGTGGATGGCGATACTGTCATCTACCGCACCACAGACACCCGGGTAACGGTAGTGCAAGCCACACCCCTGTCAAAGGACTGGAACGTGCTGCTTGAGAACAACCATGATTATTCCACCAGGGTCAAGGCCAGGATATCATCACCAAGGGATGCAGTGATAGCCCAGTCAGAAGACTTCATATCCAAAGATGACGTTCGCATCACCGAACTGTACAGGGATGAGACCGGAGCCAGTGTAACTGTGGAGGGGTATTCTCAAGTGCCATTTGATGGATATGTTGTGTTTACAGTAACAAAAGATGATACTCTTATTGAAGAAGTGCGGGAGAAGTCCCCCATCCTGACAACCGGTGATGATGAGACCATCGAGATCATCTGGAGCCGCAAGCTTGCCGCAGGCATATACGGTCTATCCTTAGAAGTGATAGGCAACGACGGCGATATCCTGGACAGGTGGGATACGGTCATTGAGTCCGATTATGACATTTCTGCTGACGCAACACCAGAACCCACGCCTACAAAGACGCCAGGGTTTGGTATAATTCCGGCAGCTTTCGTACTGGTATCACTATATCTATTATCAGGGCGGATGGACCGCCGCGGCGGGTGATACCCGTGTATGAACTGTTCATAGCCATCAGGCATCTGACCTCGCGCCGCAGACAGACCATCTTTTCTGTACTGGCGGTCGGGCTGGCAGTTATGCTGCTCATGTGGTCCCAGGCGGTGATGGTGGGTTTTACCGATGTAATGTATTCAAAGACCGTTGACAGGATGATGCCACATGTAACAGTTGAACCACAGGAAGGTGAAGATTACATCCATCTATACCGTAAGCTCATAGAGGATATCAATGAGGTCGACGGCGTGGTGGCCATATCACCAGTACTTACCGGGCCGGCTACATTTGAATACAAAGGCAAGAACAAGAATGTGGCCATACAGGGAATTCGGGTTGAGGCCCACGATTCAGTGATGTATATCAATGACAACATTATCGAGGGCAGTTTCAGGGACCTTGAAGTTTCGCCCAACACTGTGGTGGTTGGTGATGCCCTTGCTGAAAAACTGGATGTTGAAATCGGCGATACAATTGATGCTTCATTTCCTGAAGCCAATCCGGCAGCATTGAGGGTTGTTGGCATCTATGATAGCGGTACGCCCATGGACGAAATTCTGGCAATTACTTCTTTGTCCACTGCACAGGATTTTCTTGACGTGTCCAACGTTGTGACCACTATTTTAGTCCGCGGGGATGACCGTGAGCAGGCACAGGCCATATCAGAGGAGATAGACGCAATGGGATACCCTGCCTCAGGCTGGAAAGAGACAAATCCAGAGATAATACAGACACTGAAACTGGAAGGGACGAGCAATAACATCATGATGGGTCTTATCATAATTATAGCATCTTTTGGGATAGTCAGTACTCTATTTATGGCAGTCATGGAGAAGACCAAAGAGATAGGCATGTTAATGGCAATGGGAGTATCAAGAAGAAGTATTTTGATAATATTCGTAATGGAAAGCGGCATCCTGGGATTGCTGGGTGCTGTACTGGGTGTGATACTGGGTGCGACGTTAGCCATACAGATGGGGTCATATGACTATGGGATGGAAGTCATGCCTGGCATCAGCTCGATTCCGTTTGTTGTCAGGATACAGGATGCGGTAATTATTGTATTGTTCACATTCCTGCTAAATCTCATCGCCGGGATATACCCTGCCAGTCGTGCTTCAAAGCTTAAGCCAGTGGAGGCGATAGGCCGTGAGTGAGGGAGATTGCCATGTTTGAGATGGATGTTGCCGCAAGACATATCAGGTCACGCCATCGGCAGACCTTATTTTCCATAATTGCAGTATCACTGGCTGTGGGGATAATCATAATTGCCATGTCAATGATGAGCGGTTACACGAGTATATTTATCGATTCGATAATTGAGAACCAGGCTCATATCACGATCATGCCAAAGGAGGGCGAGGATTACATACACCTCTACCACGGGCTTGAGAACCATATCTATGATCTGGAAGGTGTAGAAGGTGTCTCGTCATATTTCCAGGGTGAAGCTGCCCTGCAGCACAAGCACAACGCTGAAGGGGTACTGTTATACGGTATCAATCCCAAGGATGAGAACCGGGTTGTCAACAGGGAAAAAGATATGCTGGCCGGGGAGTTCACATCCATTGAAAATCCAGGCAGCCGCATAATCCTTGGTTATAAACTGGCCAAAAACCTTGATGTGGAGATGGGCGATACTGTCACAGCCCAGATTCCCGGGGCAGGACCCACCGATTTCACTATTACCGGCATATTCCAGACCGGAACACCTGCTGATGAAACAATGGCATTTACAAACCTTGAGCGGTTGCAGGATTTCTACGGGGTAGGGGATGTGGTGACAGGAATGGGTATCAGGATATCTGATGCTTATGCTGCCGAAGAGCTGGGTAACGGGATTGACCGGGAGACAGGTTATGATGCCGTAAGCTGGATCGAGCAGAATGCAGAAATACTTAACCTGCTGGAGACCTCAGAGGGGATAGTTTATTTCTTTTATATTATCATCTACAGCATATCGGGTTTTGGTATCGCCAATGTCCTGATCATGATAGTCATGGAAAAGGTTGGTGAGATAGGCATGTTAATGGCAATGGGCACGTCCCGGCGGAGCATAATGCTGATATTTCTGCTGGAGGCAGGGATACTGGGTATGGCGGGGGTTATTGTCGGTTGTATACTGGGATATGGAGCATCGCTGGCAATTGCATCTATCACCATACCTGTACCTCCTGAGATGTATATGGGGATGGACCACCTGCCCGTAGAAATAGAACTTAAGAACTTCATCTCAGCCAGTGTTTTTGCAATGGTCATCAATATCATAGCCGGTGTATTCCCGGCCCGGCATGCGTCAAAAATGGATCCGGTGGAGGCGATTTACAGTGTCTGATAAATATATAATCCAGATAAAGAACCTGACCAAGATATTCGGAGACGGTGTGGAGATCAAGGCCCTGGACGGCGTGAACCTGGATATTGAACAGGGTGAGTTTTTGGCTATTATCGGTCCGTCCGGTTCCGGCAAGAGTACACTGCTAAACCAGATCGGTATCCTTGATACACCCACCAGCGGCACCGTCCTGTTGAACGGGGTCGATGTCACGAAAATGTCTGATAAGGAGCGCTCCCGGACAAGGAACAAGGAACTGGGCTTCATTTTCCAGTACCATCACCTGCTGCCCGATTTCAATGCTCTTGAGAACGTGATGATGCCGCTGCTGATAAGCGGAGTAAAATCTTCAAAGGCACGTGAGGTCGCCCGCAAGGTGCTTGATGAAGTCGGGTTGGGCGACAGGATGAAACACAGGCCTAACCAGTTGTCAGGGGGCCAGAACCAGCGGGTCGCCATTGCACGGGCACTGGCAAATAAACCCAGTATCGTTATCGGGGATGAACCTACAGGCAACCTTGACTCTAAGGCCAGCGAGAACATCTATGAATTACTGCGAAAACTCAACCGCGAGCACAACCAGACCTTCATACTGGTGACCCACGACGAGCGCATGGCTGCCTGGACCGACCGCATCATCAGGCTGGTGGACGGCCGTGTTGCTGAGGATTCCACCAATTCCGGTTAGGCAGGCATATTACCCAAGTTTTTATCTGGTTTGTACATCATT
>CBDUUM010000029.1:0-12702 GCA_965370445.1 uncultured Methanosarcinales archaeon | reverse complement strand
TTTTCTGAGGCTAATTATCCTGAGCGGAGCATGAACGGTTCAGTCAGGGCAGGATCTGAAGCGGCCGGTGCTGTTGTGCGGGATAGCTGAAGAGAATGCAAATGCAAATGAATCGATGACTGTCACAGCTACAGCAACAGTACTTCCAACTGAAACAACATTAGTTGAACCAAAGTTCAGGGTATGTCCTACTGTTACTCTGTATCCGGTTAATGATGTTGTTGATAAGTCACAAGATGGACTTGTTGAACTTCATATGGACAATCTGGACAAACCCATCCCTGAATGATGTGACATTTAATGTAGATGCAAGGATAAATGTTCCATCTGGAATCCATGTGTATGGAGGAAGATTTGATCAAGCAGGGGTGGCAGGTACTGTATACGGAACTTTCTCTATCCCCCAGGAAAGACTAAGACAATTTATATCAATATTAAAGGAGATAAAACAGAGGAGATAAAACTGGATTAGAAGCGGTGGTTGCGATCACCGGATTATTAGCGATATATGCGAGGAAAAGGGTATGAAAAGAATTCCATTCCACAACAGAGAAAGAGAACTTAAAGAGGTCATGAAGATACTGGAGGCAGAGCCGTCCCTCATCACCTTCATCTACGGACCGATAAACAGCGGAAAAACCACGCTGGTAAGCCACCTGATCGATCAACTGCCTGAAGAATACGTGGTATTCTACATTAACCTGAGAGGGAGATTTATTTCGGATTACAAGGATTTTATCAAGGTTTTATTCAAAATTGAGAGGGAAAAAAATTATAAAGAAGTTCTAAAAACAATCTCGGAAATATCCGCTGAGACCTTGAAATTCAGCGGAATCCCGGTTGCTGAAAGCGTTATGAATGCACTTTTTAAGGAAAAATCTTACAAAGATGTATTTGAATTTTTGGAGGAGTACTTTACAACAATCGCTAAAAATAAGAGACCTGTGCTTATCATCGATGAATTGCAGGTGGTTGGGGATTTAAAGATCAATGGGTTGCTGATGTATAAACTATTCAACTTTTTTATACGATTGACAAAGGAGCTGCACCTCTGCCACATCTTTGCGGTTTCATCTGATTCACTTTTCATCGAAAACGTCTACAGTGAGGCGATGCTGGAAGGCAGGTGCAGATATCTACTTGTAGATGATTTTGATGAGATGACTGCCGCCGCGTTTTTAAGGGGTTATGGTTTTACAGATAATGAGACTACAATGACATGGAAATACTGCGGCGGCAAACC
The DNA here is from genome assembly GCA_965370445.1 of uncultured Methanosarcinales archaeon. Taxonomy (GTDB): domain Archaea; phylum Halobacteriota; class Methanosarcinia; order Methanosarcinales; family Methanocomedenaceae; genus Methanocomedens_A. Next base: position 11,459 of record CBDUUM010000029.1, on the reverse strand, counting down.
GGTGTATCTCTTAGAACTCGTGAATTACGAAAACAGGGAAGAAAAAGTTAGAGAGATGTTTACATTCAGAACTGGCGAGATAGAGACCCGGTTGAAGCTCGTTAAGGAACTGGGAGATGAGATTATAATAGGCGGCAGGCGTTGTGATGTGCACTACGGGAAATTGGTTGATGCCCTGAAGATGTTTGTGAGCAGAGATGAGATCGGTATGAACGAGGTGGATGAGATCTCTAAACGATATCTGGTTAAAGAGAATATTCTCTTCGTGGATTCGCTTACGAAAATGATGAAGCCGCAGTCGAGATTGAATCTGCTTGCCATACGAGATGTATTGAAGGATGTGTGAAACGAAACTGGTTATAAGGATATTGGTTGTAATCGAAATTCTGGTTGGAACGACTGTGGGCGTGCAGGCGCAGAGTGATGATGGGCTGTACCTTGCAGGCATGTTCTCTGAGGCTAATTATCCCGAGCACAGCATGAACGGTTCAGTCAGGGCCGGGTATGAAGCGTCCGGTGCTGTTGTGTAGGATATGTAAAATTAGCAAATAATTATGTGGTACCAGTACATCTTGAACTCTTATGGAAACGGATATCGAACTTCTTGTTAAGAAATACGCGCTCCAGAATGCTGTCAAATACGGCAAAGCCCCGCAGCAGGGTGCAGTCATGGGAAAACTCATGGGAGAGCATCCTGAACTGAGGCAGAGGGCAAAGGAAATATCGCCGCTGATCGGCTCATTTTTAAAGGATATCGCATCAGGGACTCCGGAGGAGTGGCAGGCTGAACTGCAAGCAGTAGCGCCCGAACTGATTGAAGAACTCTCGCAGCGCAAGGAGCCTGACAAAGGCTTAAAGGAACTACCCGATGCCGAAGGCGGTGTGGTGATGAGGTTCGCACCCAATCCCAACGGCCCGCCCACACTGGGCAGCACCCGCGGGATTGTAGTCAACAGCGAGTATGTGAAGAAATACGGCGGACGGTTCATAATCAGGTTCGATGATACCGATCCGGTGACCAAGCGGCCCATGCTGGAAGCTTATGACTGGTACCTGGAGGACTGTAAATGGCTGGGTGCCGAGCCTGATGAAGTGGTAATGGCATCGGACAGGCTGCCCATCTATTACGAATATGCCGAGAAACTTATCAAGGCCGGGCATGCCTATGTATGCACCTGCACCCAGGAGGAGTTCAAGAAATTAAAGGACAACAAGCAGGCATGTCCACACAGGGATACGGCACCCGAGGACCACCTGCGCGAGTGGAAGCGGATGCTTGCAGGGGAGTACGAGGAGCGCACTGTTGTATTGCGTATCAAGACCGATATCAAGCACAAGGACCCGGCGATGCGGGACTGGGGTGCGTTTCGGGTGGTCAGGACACCACACCCCCGCCCCCAGGTGGGAGATAAGTATGTGGTCTGGCCGCTACTGGATTTTGAGGGGGCACTTGAGGACCACCTGCTGGGTATGACACATATCATCAGGGGCAAGGACCTGATGGACAGCGAGCGGCGGCAGAAATATGTTTATGATTACCTGGGCTGGACCTATCCCCACACATCCCACTGGGGCAGGGTAAAGATGCACGAGTTCGGCAAGTTCAGCACCAGCGGCCTGAGGAAAGCCATTGAAGCTGGCGAATATTCCGGCTGGGACGACCCCAGGCTGCCAACCTTGCGGGCACTGCGCCGCAGGGGAATCCGGCCCGAGGCATTGCGTAAGTTCTTTATTGACATGGGTGTGGGTGAGACCGATGTGAGCCTGAGCCTGGATAACCTGTATGCAGAGAACCGCAAGCTGATAGATGCTGATGCTAACCGTTATTTCTTTGTATGGGACCCGGTAAGGCTGGACATTTCAGGATCACAAGTCACAGACGCGAAACTGCCGCTGCATCCATCTGTGGACAGGGGCTTCAGGAAGATTACGGTAGAAAGTAGTGTACTGGTGTGCAGTCAGGACATCAGTAATGCAAAACCCGGCGACCTGTTCAGGTTGAAGGACCTGTACAATATCAGGATCAATGGCGAGGGCACGGCCGAGTTTGCAGGGCACGAGATTGAAACCATAAAGAATGGGGGCGGGCGCATCATACACTGGGCACCCGTGGACGGCATACCTGTGAAGGTGCTGACGCCTGATGGTAAGATCAGCGGGATTGGTGAGGCTGGTATTGCGACCGAACTGGATAAAGTGGTGCAGTTCGAGCGGTTCGGATATGTGAGGATAGATAGTGCAAATGGCGAAGTGGTGGCTTATTTTACGCACAAGTAAGCAAGTAAATAAGATAGAGCAATGGAACGAACAAAAAGCCCTAAGTTCAGCAAACCGGTGTTTACCTGCGGCGATGGATTGCGGTTTGCAACGCCCGAGGTTGTAGGGCGCTACCGGGCCGGGCGGCTGCGGTGCGGTGTGCTGGCCGATATTAGCTGCGGTATAGGGGGGCAGGCCGTTTGCTTTGCAAAGGAATGCGGCAGCGTTTATGGAATTGACATAGATAGTGAAAGACTGGAGTGTGCCCGCCGCAATGCCGGAGTGTATGGCGTGGACAATATTACATTTATTGAGGGGGATGCCCTGTCGCCGCAGGTGGTGGAGCAGGTTGCCGATGCAGATGTTATCTTCAGCGATCCGGCCCGGCCCGCAGAAGAGGATGTGCGGCAGACTGATAGCCTGCGGCCTGGAATTCCTATGGTGATGGAGGCATACAGGGATGTGACCGACAGTTTTGCTTTCGAGGCCCCGCCCCAGATGCCGCCAGAGCGCGTAGATTTTGACTGCGAGCGCGAGTACCTGAGCGTGGACGGGCAGTTGAACAGGCTGACGCTGTACTTCGGGCCGCTGGAACGATGCGGGAGGTCGGCTGTGGTGTTGAAAGGGGGCAGGCACTACAGGCTGGAGTCAGGCAGGGACACACAAGCCCGGATACCTGAAGCTGGCGAACCCAGGGTCTATGCCTTTGAACCTGACCCTGCGGTGGTGAAGGCGGGGCTGCTGGGAGAGCTGGCTGGTGGGTTGGGTGGTAAGGTGGAACTGGTGAGGATCGATGCCAGACGCAGCCTGCTGACATCTGATGTGCTGCTGGGATCGCCGTTCTTCAAGCATAGGTACAGAGTGCTGGACCGGGTGCCATTGGACTGTGGGAAGGTCAACCGCTCCTTGATGGGGTGTGGTATGGGTAAGGCTGTAATACGGTTCAGGGTGGCGCCTGGGAAGTACTGGGATGTGCGCAACCGGATAGAGAATGGACTGGTTGGTGAAGGGGTGGCGCATCTGTTTGAGATAGCAGACCAGGTTTATGTGTGCGAAAAGATTTAAACGGAATTTGCTCTACCAATGGGGTTTTATCTTAATAATCTGCCACGATTGGGTCTGCCGTCGCAACGTTTGAAGCCCTGCGGGCTCCATACGTGGACTTGTTATTATTCTTTATCATTCTGTTACCACCCGCACCCACGGATGCGCCTGTATCTGTTGGATGAGGGACTGGATGTCTTTATCATCATTGAGGCGCTGGTACACCCTCTCGATAACCGCCATGTTCTTTTTCTCAAGCGCCTGCTTTTCCTCCATCTCCGCCCCGGTCAGTTCGTCTTTGAATTCCAGTTCCGCCCAAGGGGTCATAGTCTATTGGTTTGAGGTGGGGGGGGTTTTAAGGTTGCAGTGCAGTGAAATGGATTTCTTGTCATTTCTGTCATCTTTGTCATTTTACATATTTTTAATTCCGCTCATTTAATCGGGCGCGCCCGCAATAAATGGGCGCGCCCATTTATAACTGGCATTTATTCATTTCTCATAATAAATGGCGCGCCCCATGCCTTTCTGTTTAATGATTTCTTCGCGTACTAATTTTTGGATTAACCTCTTTGCTTGATACCTATTAACACCACAAACACCCCTTGCTTCTTCATTTGTAATCCGCCCATTAGTATTAATGTAATTCTTCAATAACTGAAGTTTTTGTTCTTCAGATAGTCCTTTTATCCGTGTATATTTCTCTTTGTCACCTAATGAAGAGAGTATCTCATGGCCCAACTGGTAATAAGTCCCTCTTCCAGTTCCGACCCGTTCAAGAAAAACGCCTTCCATCAAACTGAGCGTTTCAGAGGCTTCTTTTTGTGTCCGCTGGAGTATTGTAGAAGCTTCTTTTGCTGTGATACCGTCATCTCGTCTTAAATGATGCAATATTATTAGTTCTTCAAGTCTCCAACCATGCCCTTCCCTTGCTTTTTTTCCTACAAATTTTGCCATTGCTTCATCAAAAGTACCACTCCTGAGTATGACCTCAACCGCTCCATCGATTTCAGGATACTCCGGCGGCAGTTTTCCATATGATAAAAGCCTACGATACATCCTGTCCACTCCGAGACCTCCGCGGTTTACCGCACCAATGTGCTGGAATATCTCTGCTAATAGTGGATTGCGCCTTACTGGCGGGTGGGTGAGGACATTCAATGGTGTTACACCACCAATGAAGGAACCGGGACTTGATATCTCAAGCCTTTCAGGGAACATTCTCACGTATATGGAATCCAGAAGTGTGTAGTCCCTGTGGACTACAGCATTTAGCAGGGCTTCCCTTACAACGTCCTCAGGAAAGCTGGGAACTGGAGTTTCAAGAAATGCGTCCTTGATGGTATGAACCTGATTGAATGGCTCTATCATATCCCACACTTTTTCAATTGACCTTAAAAGCGGCATTTTCATGTAGATGCTCTGTACCGGGTCAACATCGCTTTCTCCAAACCTGAAATAAATAATCTCATTTTGAGGCAGATGTCTTTTCGATGCCTGCTCTTTCCCAACCAACATGAGCCCTGCTATGGTAAGACGCTCATTGCCCTCGATTTCTTGGATTATTCCAAGTGATTTCAGGAGGTCTGTGTCATCCAGCCCAAGGCTTTCCGAACCAGGGCTGTATTTTTCTATCCAGTTCCGAAGTCTGGATACTTCAAGCGGGTCTATTGAGTCGATCCCGACTTCAAGCATGTATCCTGCTGTGTAATCATATCCTTTTGCTACTTTCAGGTTTGTTTCGTCTTCAGGAAAGATGAGCCTGTTCTCTGTTCCTACTCTCTGGTACTTTTTTCCGGATGATGTTGAATATATCCTGGCGCTTTTTTGTACTTTGACTGCCAGCAGCATACCTTCCAGTTGCGGGAGTTCTTCGATCTCTGCGATGATGGGGGGTCTGGTGCCGTCAAATATCATCCGCCTCATTTCATCGATATTGTAATTCTGGCATCCTGTTATTGCTTCAGGACCGATGATGTTGTTTTCTATTCCAAGTAGCAGGATGCCGCCTTCTGAGTTGGCAAAGGCGACTGTGTATTCCCGAAGGAGGGATGAGAGTTTCTTTTTGTGGTCTTTTTGGTTGGAAGTTGTGGGGAAGCGTTTGAAGTCGAGGTGCTGGGTTTCGAGGGCATGGGCTGGGGTGTTGGTTTTGATTTGGGTGATGAGGTTGGGGATTTTATTGTCGTTCATTTTGCTTTTTCCACTGCCTTTAGCCACAGATATGCTTAATGTTTTCAAGCAATATTATTTTTACAAATACACTGATAGATTCAAATCTTTATTTTCGATAGTTGTCTCGAATAATAGATAACAGGATTTCCTTTGTGAATTTACTTGTCTCACGCCCCATCACAACTCGTATCGGTGCCTTACTGTCCCATATTTCATCATCGGAAACATTCTTTAGAATATTATTGTCCATCAATTCATTAAAGACATTATATGATTCTTTGAAACCTGAAAAAAATAGATAACCAGTCCCAATATCCATTCGAAGTCCAAAGTCCGACTGGTTTTCAATGCTTTTTGCAGCATAATGCTCAAAAATCTCCCTGACAGAGCCTTCATTTCCCTCACTAAGCATGCCAGCGTAATTGTCTACCACTTTTGACAGAATACCATTCATCTTTTTTCTCCCTCATATTCAAAGAGAATACATCTTTTATAAAATATTACCTAAAGCATTGTGAAAGTATTTAGTAATAGTCATTCCAATTTGAAAAAACAATAACCCAACGGCCTCTGGCTACTTGACCGGTTTATATTTTATTGATTACATACAATTAAAATAGTGATATACCCCCCTTTGACAAATAGTATAACAATAATAGTAGAATAACAGCAGTAGAAAAACGAAATTTTTTCAGAATGAAATTATAGTTAACGAATAGTTTAACCAACATTAATGTTATCAAATACCCCAGGTATAACATGACCACGCAGATACTTGTAACCAATGACGACGGCGTCTATGCTGCCGGGATCAAAGCATCCTACCAGTCAGTCCGGGACCTGGGGCACGTTACCGTTGTGGCACCTTCCATGCAAAAAAGCGGTGTGGGTCGCAGCATTTCTATATTCGAGCCACTGAGGATAAACAAAGCAGGTGTGGACGGAATGAATGCTTTCGCTGTTGGCGGAACGCCCACCGATGCCGTGATACTCGGAATATTCTCAATAATGAAACAAATGCCAGACCTTGTAGTTTCGGGTTTCAACATCGGGGAGAATATCAGTACCGATACCGTGACCACATCAGGCACCATAGGTGCGGCCCTGGAAGCTGCCAGTTACGGTATACCTGCCATCGCCGCCTCTATACAGGTACTGGATGAAGGTGATAAGTTCGATGACCTGCGCTCCTATGAATATGATTTTAAAGTAGGCAAGAAGATTGTGAACAGTATCGCCAAAAAGATGCTGCAAAACGGTCTTCCGTCGGGTGTGGACATGCTGAACATAAACATACCCAGGCATGCAACCCCTGACACTGATATCCAGGTCACACGGCTGGCCAAAAAGATATTCAGGACAAAAGTCCAGGAACGCCACGACCCCAGGGGCAGGCCATACTACTGGATCGACGGCGACCTGATACATGATGCAGAGGAGGGAACGGATGTGCATGCTGTTATGAAATGCGGACACATTTCAGTTACACCCATTTCACTTGATTCTACTGCCCGGGTAGATTTTAAAACAATCGAAGATTTATTTTGAGAGTGAAATATGAATCAGAAAACGAAAGAAAAACCATATGCTCAGCTGCTTGACCGTATAATGCTGTATGTGTCGGTCTTTATGATAATGGGACTCTCGGATGCTGCCATCCCCATCCTTCCCGAACTATCGGACAGCACTCTGCTGGCAAACGGAGCCGCTTCCAGCCTGATATTCTCATCATTTTTCATAGGTGCACTGTTGACCATGATACCTTTTGGTGTACTGGCTGATGCCTACGGTAACAGGTTATTCATCATCATCGGGATCATATTGACATTAATATCAGGTGCTGCCATCATAGCATCAGATAATGTATGGGTAATAGTAATAGCCAGGTTCGTGGAAGGTGTGGGATGCGGAGCGTTCTTCCCTGCAGCCTTTGCAATGTTATCAAATTTCAAGCAATCCGGACAGTATATCGGCGAGTTCAATTCCCTGCTGAATCTGGGTCTGGCCGCAGGTATGGGGCTGGCCGGGATACTGGTATCCACAGGGATCAAGAACGGCCTGTTATTGTTCGAGGGGCTGCTGGTCCCCACGCTCATGATATCCTTTATGGTACTGATCAATAACGGCTACGGTGAAACGGTATCAAAGAAAAGTGAGGTGGCGTCCGTGATACTCAGGTCAAGGAAAATGCTCATCCATCCTGAGTATTCGCAGATATGGCTGCTGTCATTTATCTTATTCGGCAGTAGCGGCGTATTGATAGCCCTGTACCCTGACTTCAGTCTTGGTTCACTGCAGAAAGGTGCACTGGGCGCATATCTGGCCAGCATTTACATAGGTGCAATGGTCACATCCCTGATAGCAGGCAGGCTGCAGGTGCAGAGGGATATTCTTGTCAGGGCAGGTCTGGTCATTACCGGTGCGGGTGCAGTGGCAGCGGTGTTCCACCCCCTTGGCCTGACCCTGATGGGTGCCGGTTCCGGACTGGGCCTGGTGGGACTGGTCACAGGGGTAGCATACCTGAAGATCGAGAAAGGACTGGCAATGGGGATTTTCAATACCTGTACCTATGCCGGGCTTGCACTGGTCCCACTCATTAGCGGGCTGGTGCTGTCAGTTCTGGGATATAATGGGTCTACCCAGGGTTATAGTGGAGTGTTCGTTGTAAACGGCATCCTGCTGATGGTAATGGTATTCCTGCCAATGGGAGCACTAAAAAAGTAAAAAGGGAAGGGTTAAAAATTACGACCTGGAATATATAAACGGTTTCCCTGCCATGTGGGAGTGATAAATTATTTCTTCATTGCTTCGGCTAATCTTTCCGGTAAGGTATCAAGTTTGTCACCCACGATATCAAATTTATCACCAAGTGTACCAAGTTTGTCACCTATGACATCAAATTTATCTCCAAATGTATCAAGTTTGTCACCCACTACATCAAATTTATCGCCGAGTGTATCAAGCTTATCACTGATAATATCAAGCTTGGTAAGCTTAAGATTTATCTCACCAAGTATCATATTGCCTTTATCTAACCTTTCGCTGATCTCCCGCATTTCATCCATTGTAATTCTTCCAAATGGAGACGGTAATCTGATATCTTCCATAATCTCCTTTGTTTCTATCACAGTATCCGGACGGATTATTTTAAGGTCGTGGATAAATTCGGTTAAAACAGGTTCAGGACCACTGGCCATAACTTTAACTGATCCATCTACATCATTAAAAACTAATCCTGCCAATCCTCTGGCTCTGCCGTGGGCTTCTACAATCTCCCTGTATCCTACCATCTGGACGTGATTAGATATTGTTGCATAGATATTTTTCATTACAGATGGCATATAATCTCTTCTTTGAACTTGTTAGTATTATAGTTTTTGGGTCCCGGAGATTCATGGTGTGGGTGCACTGGCAGCGGTGTTCCACCTCCTTGGCCTGACTCTGATGGGTGCCGGTTCGGGACTGGGCCTGGTGGGACTGGTCACCGGGGTAGCATACCTGAAGATAGAGAAAGGACTGGCAATGGGGATTTTCAATACCTGTACCTATGCCGGGCTTGCACTGGTCCCACTCATTAGCGGGCTGGTGCTGTCAGTTCTGGGATATAATGGGTCTACCCAGGGTTATAGTGGAGTGTTCGTTGTAAACGGCATCCTGCTGATGGTAATGGTATTCCTGCCAATGGGAGCACTAAAAAAGTAAAAAGGGAAGGGGGTTAAAAATCAAGCCCTTCCAGTTCAGTAAAGCTCATATCCTGCATCCCCTCCATATCGGCCAGCAGAGCATCCAGTTCAGCCATATCCAACTCGATTGTCGATATCTCACTGTCCATGACATCTCCAGTCGGACCTGGTGTGGGGGTTGCTGTGCTTGTTGAGGATGCGGGCGTGCTTGGAGGTACTTCTTCTGATGGACCTGTACATCCCGAAACAGCCAGACCCACTAACAAAATAGATAGTATGGCCAGGTTTCTTATCCTCATGTTAGCTGCCTCCCGTATCCACGGCAGAGTCCTTGTCAGGTGTTTGGTTCACTACTTGTATCTGATTCAGTGTCTGGTTCTGGAATAGGGTCTTATTCTGGACTTGTACCTGATTTTGTGTCTGGTTCTGGAACAATGTCTTATTCTGGACCTGGGTCTGGTTCATATGTCCTGCCTGATACTGGGTCTGTGACTCTGTTGTTCGTACCTGTGGCGCCCAATCATTGCTTGATACATGCTTACCGTCCTTTTCTACGTCATATGTGCCATATCCTCTGAGTACTGCACTGCCTGTCCCCTTCGAAGTAAGCTCAATGTCATCACCAAGTATCACAACAGTAACACTGCTCCCGCTAATACTGGCAGTTCCACAAAACCCGCTGTACCTGACAGCGCCATTACCCAGGTCTTCCTTGGTTCCGTATCCTGTAACATCTACTTCAGCATTGCCATCATAGTCAGTGATCGTCAGTACCCCGCTTCTGGCACTGATCTCCATTTCCATATTACCTGACATTGTGGCCACACCATTTCCTGATGCGGTCAATGTGCCTGTACCGTTCAGGTCTACAGAGCCGGGCCTGTGCTGTTTGAGTTCGGCAAATATCTCACGTAACACTGAATAGGCGTCCTTTAGCTGCTGGTGTGTTTCTCTCATAAGACTGCTGGCTTCACCCAGGAACTCCCTTGCATCTTCAGCATCTTCAAGAACCCCGTCATTGTCAAACCCGTTGTGTGTACCAAAAAGCTGTGTTGCTTTTTTGTGAGTATGTTCTGCGTCTTTTAGTGCATCGTTGTATTCATCCAGGAGCTGCTCCAGTTTGGTGGTGTCCACGCCTGCTTCTGCTAATCTTTCAATCTCGGCTTCTATGCGGTCAGAAATAGATTCACCGCGTTCCAGGAATGAATCTGCCCTGTTATTTGCTGTACCAAGAATGAAATACCTGGATTCCAGGTTGACATGCTGCCATATATCCCTGATTTCCCTGAAAACTGCCTGGAACTCTTCCCTGGTCTCGGCGGCTTCCACATCGTTTTTCAGGTCTTCAAGCTGGTCTATGTAATCCTCTATATTATCAGAGATTATAAAAGGCGTAAAGCCACTCTCTTCAGCTCTTATTGCCCTGTCTTCCAGTATCTCCAGACGTAGGATGCTGTAGTCAATGGTATGGAGCAAAAAGTCCCTGGTGGCATTTTTCAGATCAAAGATAGTCGCGCTGGTCCTTGAATCTTCCAAACGTGCCCTGGCATCAAGGAATTGTTCCCTTGAGTCCTGATAGGACTGCTTTGCGTCCAGGACCTGATCCTGGGATATTTGATATTGTTCTTGAACAGTCCTGTATTGCTCTTGGGGTGTAGCTGCATAAGCAAGTGCGGGAGCAAACAACCCAAGGAGTAACATTATGACCGTAGCCTTCGCAAACGCTGCGATCATTAGTGTGTTCCTTTTTTCATTCATTTTATTTTCCTCCTTCTGTGGTTATTAACTGAAGTTCTGTTACTTCATTGAACCTACCTCTGGCTACGGCAAATATAAAGATACTTTCAACTATTATATTTTTAAAGTTTCATAAAGCTATTAAATAGTTTATAAACCTTTAATTAATGGTTTTTTATGATTTAAATTGACATAAATCCATATTACTGGATTATAATTAATATTTTTAATTATTTATATCGACATTTAAGTTAAGGAAATGCTGGTGAGACATTCGGGGATGTGCGAGGGGAGGCAGGGGATGCTGGTGAGAGGTTCAGGGAATGCTGGAGAGGAGTTAAGGAGATGCTGCTGAGACATTCAGGGGATGTGCGAGGGGAGGCAGGGGATGCTGGTGAGAAGTTCAGGGGATGTCCGAAGGGAGGTAGAGGATGCTGGTGAGAAGTTCAGGGAATTCCAAAAAGGAACTCAAGGATAGAAGACAGGTAAACAAAAAAGAATAATGCCCGCCCCCCATAACCGCCTATTCGATCTTATCTACCCTTGATACCCTGAGCAGTGAACAAACAG
>CBDUUM010000028.1:0-12853 GCA_965370445.1 uncultured Methanosarcinales archaeon | reverse complement strand
ATCAACAGGGCTGGCAGCAGCGTCAGGGTCAACAACAGAATCATCAGGATGGACGAGAATGCAATGATACCGAACCATACCATCAGCGGGAAGGGTGACAGCATCATAGCGGCAAACCCGCCCGATGTAGTCAGTCCTGAAGTCACGATGGCCTTACCTATCCGTGAGATAGTGGTCTGGATAGCATCCAGTGGTTCGGCCCCGTTTTCCCTTTCTTCCTTATAGCGGTGCATAATGTGGATGGAATAGTCCACTCCCAGACCCAGGATGATACTATTGGTACTGATACTGAGCGTGGTCTGGGGGATGCCCAGTATCCACATCAAGGCACCGCTCATTGCTATCACCACGATTATAGGGGCCATGGGTATCAGTGCTCTTACCACTGACCCAAATATCAGGAACATAGCCAAAAACACGAACACAAAACTGATAAGCGTCATCCGTATCTGGCCGTCGGTCATGGTGTGCCCGATCTCATTGTTCAGTAAAGGTTCTCCTGTTATGGTTATATCCATATCCGGTTGTACAAATTCGATAGAAGAGCGAATATTGTTAAGGGTATCATCCAGTCTTTTTCCGTCCAGGTGTTCCACGGTCAGGTCGATGACCCCAAGGGTAGCATACGGATAATTCACCAGCCTTTGCCTCTTAGCAGGGTCCATTTCATCTATCAGGTGTGGAATATCCTGGTTTTCAGGCAGGCTGCCCCCATCCGATAGTGCTGAAGCCAGACTGCCTGCATGCTGCACAGCAGGTTCATGCGCCTGCAAATAATCGGATAGGGTCAGCATTTCCTGCAATGTTTTCCTTGAGGTGATATCGTCAGACCTTATTACCAGGGAAATAGTATCGGTACCGCCTGTCAGGTCACGCATTTCCTCCATGAACCTTATGGCCTGGATATCCTGGGGGAAATATTGATAGAAATCTGTAAGGGTATCCACCTTTGGATACATTGCTGCACTTGAAAAGGTCACACCGATAACGAGCAACAGGATGAATATGGGATGCCTTGTAGAATTGCGGGCAGTATATTCAAGAATCCTGTCCAGTGCATTTGGGGCAGGTTTTTGGTACCCTGAACTGCCTTTATCTACCAGTTTCAAGACAGCAGGGATGAACCAGATTGCAGTAATATATGACAGGACAAGCCCGATGGATATGGCCATGCCGAAATATTCCAGGTCTGGAATATTGGCGAAATACATACTGCTAAAGCCAACAAGGGTGGTGACAATGGCAAGTCCCACAGCCTTACCCATGCGGGTGATGGAGACCTCGATGGCTTCATCCACACCCAGCCCTTTTGAGCGTTCTTCTTCATATCTGGTCATGACCTGGATGCCGTAATCGATACCCAGTCCTATCAATACGCTTAAAAAGCCTGTCAATATCATGGACATGGGTATTTCCAGCACACCCATGAGTCCGAAGGCCATGGAAAGTGCAATGGTGACCGCCATAAGGGGCAAGAACGGCAGATACCTTCCCCTGACAATGGTCCTGAAAAATAGGTACAATATTACTACCATCAACACAATGGCCACACCGAACATCATGCCCATACTCATGCCCATTATCATCCCAAGCTGGTAGTCAAGCATGGGCCCGCCCGATGCTTCCACTGCCACACCCGGGGGCCGGTCAACGAAATCAATGGCTTTTTCCATATCAACGGCAATGGCCCCCGGATTTTCGAGTTCAGGTACCTGGACAATGATGAGGGCAGTGTCGCGCCTGGGTACCAGGCCATCCATGCGGTCGCTGTCGTAGGCTGCCTGCAGTGCTTCCTGGCTTGAAGCTTCTTTTCCTGTTACCCTGCCGGCAGCGGAACTTGTAGAGATGACATAATCCAGTCCTTGCAATTGCCTTTCCAGCCTGGCAAGGTAATCGAAAACATAGGGTTCAAGCACGTCCTCGGTCCTGACCATCACAAAAACAGTGTCGGTGCCGAAGTCTTTCTGGTATGCCTTGAAATCATTATATACAACACTGTCCTCGGGGAAGAAGGTTTCAGAACTGGTGACCATCTGTACCTGGGATATAAAGAACAGGGAAATGAACACAGCAATAGCTAATATACTAATGACGGTCTTTGGATGTTGTATTGCATTGGTTGAAAGACCATGCAGGATAAAGTGGGTTATTCTGGAAATATTTACCGAACTCCGATAAACGAGGGTACTGTATATTAGTTGATTTTTTCAATTGTACATAATGTTATAAATTATCTTCAATTAAATTCAGAATTGCTCTTATGTTTTTCATCCGCACAATTTTTTAGTATGGAAAGACCATAACCTGGTATCATTAATATTTTAAACGTGTACAAGTGATACCATGGCTGAAAATATAACCTGCCAACCATCCAGACTTAGCAAATTCTTCTCATGGATTATCCTTGGTGCCTTTTCAGTCTTCTTTGCCGAAGTGGTCTCAGGTTCTTCAATGTTCCCTTACTTCGAAGCATTGGGTATATTGGCGATAATGCCATTATACACACTCCATATACTGGTGCTTTCCTACGTTGTTTTTAATATAGGCAGGCCCCGGTTCTATACCCTTTTATCAGCAGGTATCATCTTTGGCATGTACGAGGCATATATCACCAAAGTATTGTGGAGTCCCCCTGGGGAGACCCCATTATTCTTGTAGGAGGGATTGCCGCAATAGAGACCATCGTACTTGTGCTCTGGTGGCACCCGTTCTGGGCCTTTATGATTCCCTTATTTGCAGGTGAGAAACTATTATCAGGCTCAAACGAGATCGTGAACGGCCTGCCCGACAGATTCAAAGGGCTGCTCAATAGCAATAAGACTTATCTACTGCTCCCGCTGTTCGCTTTTATTGCCGGCATGCTGCAAAGCGGCAACTCACCATCTCCAGTTCATTCCCTGCTGTCTGGTTTCTCAACTATAGGTTTTCTCATATTGTTAATTGCTGTGTGGAGGAAGATCACAAAAGGGAGGGAATATTCCCTGCGCCAGCTTCTTCCATCTAAAAAGGAATTTTATGTGCTGTTTTTCCTGTTGATCGTGTTGTATGTGGTGATGGGTATATTCCTGCGGCCTGAAGCTCTGCCGGGTTTAGGGGCCCAAATTAATATCTGGTTGATATATGCTGTCTTTTTTATACTCTTCTACCTGCACCTGAAAAAATCAAGAAATACAACATTACCTGGAACCATTTCCCTCACCCGGCCGGTCCCATGGAAAAACCTGTTCTTTTTCGCCCTGGTTTTTTCTTTAGCTTCTGCAATTTTCACTGCAGCCGGTGTCGGTCTGACAATAATGGTCGTAATGTGGTTATTTGGAGTCATGGTAGGAATATTGCTCCTGATACTTTCTGCCAAGGATTTGATTGCTAACGTCCCGCCCTGATCTCATTTATTTAAGCAGGCATGCACTCCCGTATCTTGCAGTCATAATGTCAGATGGAAAAAAAGAAAAAAGGAGGGGATGGAGGGAAAGAAATGAGATACTGTCTGAAATTTCAGGTGAGACAATCCAAACAGATGTATTTGTCCAGTACCTGTGTCTCTGAAGCAAGTTCGAATTTCTTCTCTCCGCACGAATCGCATACCTTCCGTGTCAATACAAGTTCTGGTTTTACTTTTTCTTCCATTTGAATCACCGAACTATCATTATTGTTAATGGTATATAAAGATTGTGATGAATTGTAATGATTATACATTATAATCTGGGCCCCCAGGAAGTTGTAAAAATGAAATTTATCTATTAATTGAAAGGGTACAAAGATACTACTCATACCTCAATGCATCTACCGGCCTTAATTTTGACCCCTGGTATGCCGGAACGAACCCGGCGATAATACCTACCAAAACCGATACTGAAAGGGCAATTAAAATAATATCAACAGAGACAAACGTCCCTCCCCTGGCCAAAGGCATGTCGCTCATCAAATATGGCATTACTCCCGATAGAATAATCCCTAAAATAACTCCAACAATTCCGCCGGCAAGCCCGATAAGTCCCGCATTAAAAAGGAATATAGCCAGAATATCCTTATTTCTAGCCCCTATTGCCTTCATTATTCCTATTTCTTTTGTCTTCTCCAAAACTGATGTGAACATAGTATTCGAAATTCCGACCGAACCAACCAGAAGTGAAACAGCCGCAATGGCGGTTAAGAATGCACTCATGGAACTCAACATCTCTGACCTCATTTCATTCATCTGCTGACCGGAAGATACGCTGAAGTCCCGGTCTGTTTCAGTAACATGTCTGGTAATCATCAATTTGCTCTCGATCCTCTCAATAGCAGCATCAAGGTTATCCTCGTCCCTGATCTTCACAACAAGGGAATCATAGACATCCTTTTCTTTATCATCCAGCAATTGGTATGCCATCTGGATAGGCATAACAATGCTGTTGCTCTCATCATCCAATATTCCAACTATCCGAAAAGCACTATCTTCTATGGTGATCACTTTATTGATACCTAAAGGCCGGTCAAAAAAGCTATCTGCCAACCCTCCGCCTATTACAATGACATTCTGGTCAGCAGAATCAAGCATCCTGCCTTCACGTATTTCATCTGTTGTGATCAGGGACCATACCTTCTGGTCAACTCCTGTAAGACTGACAGATCCGCTTTTTCCAAGATAAGATACGTCTACATTTCCTCTGATCCGGGTATCGATAAGTTCTATATCAGATAAACCTCGTAGTGCCTGGACATCAGTTCTGTCAAGTACTGTCTCTTCATCAGTAGCCTGGGCACCTGCCCCATCAGGTGCGAACCGCATACCTCCACCACTTTGCATATCTCCGCCCCTGGAAAAACCAGGAGTAATGGTAATGATATCCCCTCCCAGGTCACCCAATTGTTCTGTCATTGATTTCTCCATGCCTTCTCCCAGTGAAACAATTGCTATTACTGATGCCACACCGATGACAATTCCAAGAATGGTCAGCCAGCTCCGCAACTTGCTGTGAACCACCATATTCAAAGCGTGTTTCAGGCATTTGCTCAATTTCATCGCTATCGTCCACTATTTTTATTGAGTTTCTGGAAAAGATCCTTAATCTTAAATTGTGGATCGATCAACTTTCTCTTCCTGTACTTACTATATAGTACAAGTCCTGTTATCAGGATGATGAACCCGACAATATACCATTTATATGTTTCAAAAGCATTCTGCTGAAT
The DNA here is from genome assembly GCA_965370445.1 of uncultured Methanosarcinales archaeon. GTDB lineage: Archaea > Halobacteriota > Methanosarcinia > Methanosarcinales > Methanocomedenaceae > Methanocomedens_A. The sequence continues at coordinate 7,681 of CBDUUM010000028.1, read as the reverse complement.
TCTTCCGGTTTTTACCAAAGGCATTTCCGAACCAATATTTTGAGGGCTATTGATAGCTACCTCCTTTTCAATTAATTTCCGTTCACCAATAGTATCGGTATAAGCGATCTGGATTATAAGACCATTCGATTCCTGCACTGTTGGACGCTGTCTTGTCATCTCCTGGACATCCACTCTTTTTAAGTTCTGGTCCTCCAGGTCGGTCATTTGTTGCGTTGATACAAGATTGAAACTGGCAACAGTATAATCACCCTTGTTAAGATTTCCGATTATTACCGAGTTTGAACCGCTAACCTGCCATCCATTCTGTTGGGGTACGATCACAGAAACAGAATATGCCGGATTGCTTCCTATATTTGCGACACTAAAGGATGTTTCGGAACCTGAACTATCTGATAAAGCCACATCAAAATCGGTTTCTCCACCCACATTAACTCCTGCAATTGTTGATATCTCCTTTTCTTCATAAGTGATAGGATCATCATAGGACAGGTAAAGTTTTAATTCATATAGACCTGGATAAGCGTTTGAATCAGCTATGACCTGGTAATCCAATTCTACACTCTCACCAATATCAAGGGATTTTATGTACTTTGTATTGTCACTTCCAACGGGAAGGATGATCTTATCCTCATTTACCCAGTTGAAAGTCAGGTCATTTAATGGGGCATTACCCACGTTATTTATTGTGAATTTCAGACTGGTCTGCTTTCCAGGGACAAGATTGGTCTTATCAATATGGATAATTTCCGCCATTTCTTTGTTCTTCACGTCAATTGTAATACTTTTTTCAGTCAACAGTGAATCGCCTTGTTCATAATACGTGACTGTCAGATTATAACTGCCAGCCGATGCATCGCTGTCAACCTTAATTTTGTATGTGATAATTTTCATATAATTATCTTTTTGGTAGGATTTTATTGTCCCGATATTTTGCACAGCAGACTCATCCGGTACCAAACTAAAAGGGTATTCTGGCTCAAGTTCAACAATCAGGTTGTTGGACGATTCCCCTCCAATATTTTCAATACCCAAATAGATATCCACAACGTCTCCCGCAATTGCCGGATGAGGGTCCTGATTCACCAGGCTTACCGAAACGCCGGTAACACCTGAAATATCTGCATAAGCAACAGATGATAACATCACCATTAAGCATATAGCCAAAAATCCAATCCTGATCTCTTTCATTTTTTAATCCACCTCGTTCTCCTGTATTCTGATTATTTTCCCGTCTTTCAGTTCAATAGTAGTGTTGGCATATTTTGCAAGATTCGAATCGTGAGTTACCATTATGATCGTTTTACCTTCATCTTTCCAGAATTTGTGTAGCATTTCAATGATATTTTTTCCAGTGACACTATCAAGCGCACCCGTGGGTTCATCTGCCAGGATAATTTCAGGATCTGTAACAAGACACCGGGCAATTGAAACTCGCTGTTGTTGTCCCCCGGAAAGCTGGGAAGGCAGGTGATGAATTTTATCAGCTAATCCTAAAAATGCCAGAATATCCTTTGCCTTTTTGGAAGCTATCCTGTCATCGATTTCCTGGAACTCTAAAGGAAGCATGACGTTTTCAAATGCAGTCATGGTCGGGATCAGGTTATATTGCTGAAAAATGAATCCGATCGTCTTTCCCCGAAATGTTGCCAGATCTGATTCGCTGAGCTGGCTGATATCCTGGTCTTTTAAGAGTATCCTGCCTTTTGACGGGATATCCAGGCATCCTATCAAATTCATCATTGTTGATTTCCCGCTCCCTGATGCACCGATAATGGCAACAAAATCACTTTTTTTAATCTTTACAGTTACTCCCTTCAAAGCGGGAACTTCGATTTCTCCCATCTGGTAGACCTTCCAGACATCTTCCAAATGGAGGAGGACATCATTCTCATTTTCTAATGCATTCTGATATTTCATCATATTCAGTTAGACTTCTCATCTGTTACATTTAGCGGACACTGTCCCATTTTCCAGTTATTTTTTAGATACTGAATTTAGGTAAAATCGGTGTTAATCATTGTTAATCTGTGTCTGAAAAATAAAAAGACACTGATTTCACAGATTTACACTGATTTGTAGTCGTATCTGTATTTGACACATTCATTTGGATAACTGGATTTTGGCATTGTGTCCATTCAGCGAATTAAGTTAATATTCTTATGATATCGATTGATCTAAAAAAAAAGAAGAAAAGGATAATCAGGTCATCCTTTATCTTCCAAATTGTCCAGACTTTTCCGGGTTGCCAAATCCGCCGAGCATGCCAAGCTGTACTCTAAGCTCTTCTACTGTTTCGTCATCTCCATCCATCTTTGCCTGATGAAGCTGAACAAGTAATTCAAAGTCGGCCTCATTTTCGATCTGTGATAACTGTGGCCAATCCTTTGCTGCTAGTTTAAAGGCTTCATAGTCTCCAGCTTCTATTGCCTGTTTCTTGTCTTCTCTTAGTTCTCGCATATCAGACTTTGCATCATGCATATCAGACTTTGCTTCCTGCCTATCTAAACGATCATTGAAGTTTCCCTCACTCATTCTGTCTGACTTCGCTGCGTTCCAGGCATCGTAGTCTTTTGCTTCAATGGCATTCACCATATCTTCTCTGCTTTCAGAATCCATTCCTAAGAATTTTCCTCCGAAAGCTGATACTGCTCCTATTGAAAATACAAGCAACATCACTGCCAGAATACTTAATATACTAATTCTTTTCAATTATTACACCTCAAATTACTATATTATCAAACCCCCTTATAAGCAAAAAGAAGGCAAAATGTACACTTTACATCCACCTTTTTTATTAGTGTTCAGATCGAATAGTAGGATATATGCCCCCGTTTCATCTAATCGATCCTACAAGACTGGCTGTAGAACTTGCCTACACACTTATCGTTGTATTTCTTTGCTTTACGATCTATTATAAAACCAGGGAAATATTTGATCTGACAAAGCATGAAGGGATAAAATATTTTAGAATAACGTTCTTATTTTTCGGATTAGCCTATATTTTCAGATTCATATCCGTTTTATTAAAGTTGATGGTAATAACATTTGACATTTATTTCCCAATGCACATATTCAAAATATTCCCTTTGGTTTTTATCGGATACTTCAGCACAATGGCTATTCTTTCATTGACGTATAGCATACTCTGGAAAAAACTGCACATCGAACATACTTTTTTGTTATTTAATGTCATTGCCGTTCTAATATCCGGTATTGCATTTTTTTCGAGATCATCATCTATTTTAACATTAGCGCAGGCAGTATTGCTCATTTTGACATCAATAATTATAGCCTACTATTTTTTCAGCAATTCGAGAAAAATCTCCAGGCTTTATATTTTATATATTTTGATTTTCCTGTTCTGGATGGTCAATCTATTCGCATTGAGTCCAAGAAAATTTATTCCATTTGAGATACAGACAGTATTTCAGATTATATCGATTGCAGTGATTGGGATTATCTATTATAAAGTGGCAAAGTGGACATAATGAAACGTAAAAGAGATCGTTTGGAGGTGATATATGACATATTAAAGATCATCAGACATTATAATAATTCCATAAAGCCTACACCCCTGCTTAGATATTCAAACCTATCATCACAGAGTTTTTCCGAATACTTAAGTGAATTATTGGAAAAGGGGTTTATAAAAGAAATTATTGACGAAAAAGGAAGGAAATTTTTTACATTGACAGATAAAGGATTTGAATATCTTGATAAATACAAATTAATTATTGGTTTTATTGATGAGTTTGAACTATAGTCATTTTCCAGTAAAACTTATCATTTCCGTACCCCCCCCCATTAAAGTCACTATCTGCCACCGCCTCTCTGGAACTTGGGGGCACGACCCATTGTAAAACCCATACCAAAACCCTAACATATCATTGAACATTTAATATACTCCACCCAAAGCAATTAAATATGTAATGTTTCTAAAGATCAGACAAAAAGGAAGGCAGTAAACGATGAAGCTTCACGAATACCAGTCAAAGGAGATATTCAGAAAGTACGGTATCCCCACACCTGAAGGGATTATGTGCAACACCCCTGAAGAGGCATCAAAGGCAGTCCGGCAGTTCGGGACAGCAGCTATTAAGGCCCAGGTGCTGGTAGGAGGCAGGGGGAAAGCAGGCGGTATCGCTATTGCCACACCTGAAAATGCCACAGAGACTGCCTTGCGTATCATGGGTCTTACCATCAAGGGCCTGCCAGTGGGAAAGGTACTGGTAGAGCAAAGTGTGGATATCAAACAGGAATTTTATCTGTCAATTACACTTGATCGCCGGTCCAGACGTCCCATATTGATAGCCAGTGCCAGTGGTGGTGTGGATATTGAAGAGGTAGCAAGAACATCGCCGGATCTCATACATAAGGAATTGATCGACCCGAAAACAGGTCCGCAGCCTGACCAATTAGAACATACGGCAGCAGGGCTGGGTATTTCAGATGTAACTTCTTTATCAGAAATGGTCAGCAGCCTATATGCCATCTATGACGAGCTTGACTGTACACTGGCAGAGATAAATCCCCTTGTTTTGACCAGGGACGACCAATTGGCGGCCCTTGATGCAAAAATAAATATCGATGACAACGCCCTGTTCCGCCAGCCTGCTATGCAGCAGTTGTATGAGAAAAACCTTGAAGACCTGGACCCCCTTGAAGTACAGGTTATGAAGCTGGGGATGAGTTATGTGGCAATGGATGGTGATATCGGATGTATAGTGAACGGAGCCGGTCTGGCACTTGCCACGCTTGACATGATCAGCAGGGAAGGCGGCACTCCTGCCAATTTTATGGACGTGCGGGGTGGTGCGGATGCTTTCCATGTGGGACAGGCCGTAGAGATAACTGCTTCTAACCCACGTACCAAAGTGATGCTTATTAATATGTTCGGCGGCCTGACCCTGTGCGACGAGATCGCTGAGGGCATCCATGATACCTTGCAGGGACTGGATATTCCGGTAGTCGTCAGGTTGACAGGGACGAACCAGGAAAAGGGATGGGAGATTTTAAAAGATGCAAATGTGTCTGTGGCCCGGACTACGGCAGAAGCGGCTGGTATTGCTGTGGGGTTGGTTTCATGAGCATACTGGTGGACCAAAACACCCGGCTTGTTGTGCAGGGTATTACTGGTCATGTGGGTACTTTTGAGACGAGGTTTATGCTGCAATATGGCACAAAGGTTGTAGCAGGTGTCACACCGGGCAAGGGCGGCCGGGTGGTGGAAGGGGTGAGTGTATTTGATTCCATGCAGGAAGCAGTGGACACCACAGGTGCAAATGCATCAATTATTTTCGTACCTCCACCTCATGCAGCCAATGCCATCCTGGAGGCTGTGGATTCAGGTGTCCCGCTGGTGGTGTGCATTACTGAAGGGATACCTGTTAAGGATATGGTCCGGGTGTTCAGGAGCATTGAAGACTCGGATGTAAGGCTGGTGGGCCCCAACTGTCCCGGTATCACCACGCCAGGCGAGGCAAGGGTGGGTATCATGCCGGACTCTATCTTTTTGAAAGGTAGTGTGGGTGTGGTATCCAGAAGCGGCACCCTGACCTATGAGGTGGTGGACGCTCTTAGCAGGCAGGGCATAGGCCAGTCCACCTGCGTGGGTATCGGCGGCGACCCGCTTATCGGAACAACCTTTACGGATGCACTTGAGATGTTCGAGAATGACCCTGGAACTTCGGCAATTGTGATGATAGGCGAGATAGGGGGCACTGCCGAGCAGGAGGCTGCCGAATACATAAGGGAGCATGTGGATAAGCCTGTGGTGGGTTACGTGGTTGGAATCAGCGCCCCGCCGGGTAAGACCATGGGCCATGCCGGTGCCATTATCAGCGGGGGCGGCGGGACTGCGAAGGAGAAGATCGAGGCGCTGGAGGGTGCGGGGGTTGTGGTGGCGGAGAGTCCGGGGGATGTGGCTGGGAAGATAATGGAATTGATATAGACACCATATCCGATTTTTCATGATCGTAATAATTTAAGATTTTCTTCACATAAATTGATGATTCTTGGATCTTTTATCTCTTTTCCAATTTCAAGCGCTTGTTCATAATGGTCTATGGCCTTTTCCACCTCCCCCAGATTGCTGTACGCATCCCCGAGGTTTCCGAGGCGATTTCCTTTTCCTCGCCGGTCCTCGATCTCCTGTGCGATGACCAGGGCCTTTTTGTAGTACTCGATGGCCTTTTCTACCTGCCCCAAATTGCTGTATGCAATCCCGAGGTTTCCGAGGTGATTTCCTTCTCCTCTCCGGTTCCCGATCTCCAGATCGATGACTAGCGCATTTTTGTAGTACTCGATGGCCTTTTCTACCTGCCCCAGATTGCTGTATTCAATCCCGAGGTTTCCGAGCTCTGCTCCTTCCCCTTGCCTATCTCCTATTTCTTTTGCAATCACCAGCGCCTGTTCATGGTACTCAATTGCCTTTTCTACCTCCCCCAGATCGCTGTACGCATTCCCGAGGTTTCCTAGTTGATTTCCTTCTCCTCTCCGGTCCTCTATCTCCAGATCGATGACCAGGGCCTTTTTGTAGTACTCGATGGCCTTTTCTACCTGCTCCATAACTAAGTACATATTCCCTAGGTTTCCGAGCCAGTTCCCTTCATTTCGCCGGTCCCCTATCTCCCGTGCGATGGCCAGCGCCTTTTGGTAGTACTCGATGGCCTTTTCTACCTGCCCCAAATTTCTGTATGCATTGCCGAGGCTTCCGAGGTCAGCTCCTTCTCCCCGTCTATCGCCTATTTCTTTTGCAATCATCAGCGCCTGTTCATGATATTCTATGGCTTTTTCTACCTGCCCCAGATCACTGTATGCGATCCCTAGGTTTCCAAGGTCAGCTTCTTCTCCCCGCCTATCCCTAATTTCTTTTGCAATCACCAGCGCCTTTTCATGATATTCTATGGCTTTTTCCACCTGCCCCAGATTGCTGTACTCAATCCCTAGGTTTCCGAGGCGAGCTCCTTCTCCCCGCCTATCGCCTATTTCTTTTGCAATCACCAGCGCCTTTTCATAATACTCGATTGCTTTTTCCACCTGCCCCAGATTGCTGTAAACAATCCCCAGGTTTCCGAGGTCAGCTCCTTCTCCCCAACCATCCCCTATTTCTTTTGCAATCTCCAGTGCCTGTTCATGATATTCGATGGCTTTTCTCACCTGCCCCAGATTGCTGTAAGCCAACCCTAGGTTTCCGAGGGCGTTTCCTTCTCCTTGCCGATCCCCTATCTCCTGGGCTATCACCAGCGCCTTTTCATGATATTCAATTGCTTTTTTATACAAACCTATTTGATTACATAAAATCCCAAGCGAATTCAGCAGATAACCGCTTATTTCATCATCTTTGGAAAGCTCTGAGAGCAGTGTTTCTTTAAACTCTATACTTCGTTTTATCTCATCAAGCGACTTATAATCAGTTTCCAATGCAAATTCAACGAGAGCAGGTCTGTGTTCCTCGGCTAATGGCACTTCAACAAATTCCACTACCCTGTTCCGGAAGGCAAAGAAATCAGGTGCCTCATTACCGATGCGGGTAAGTTCTTTGTCCGTTACCCAGAATACTGCTTTCACTCCATGCTCAATAATTTCCTCCCTTTTGAAATTCAAATATTTAAGGGATTCAGGAAATCCTTTTTCCATATTATGTACAAAAAAAACAGTATGGTCGGAATTTGTTAAA
>CBDUUM010000027.1:0-12940 GCA_965370445.1 uncultured Methanosarcinales archaeon | reverse complement strand
AGCGCCCGCTGCTCAGTTCTGACAGTGCCAGGGCCAGCGACAGATTGACCAGGAAGGACTCGCCGCCGGACATGGTCTCGACCGGGCGTTGTTCGCCTGCGTTCCACAGGTCTATTACCAGCATGTCCTTCAGGTCATCAACGATTTGTTGAGTATATTCCATTGTATTCATAATAACTTTTTCATACCTGTAACAGGCACGATGTGAAGCATGATAAGGGACTTAAATGTAGACCCTAATAAAGAATAACATGAACCAGGGCACTAACAGGGCAAACATAAAACAAGGACTAAACGTAGGCATTGTTCTAAAACAAGATCAGAGAAGCGGGAAAATAACCCAGGGCATTGTAAAAAGAATCCTGACAAAATCCTCCCACCACCCGCATGGAATAAAAGTTCAGTTAGAAAACGGTCAGGTTGGAAGGGTCAAGGAAATTTACTCAAAATAGCCACATACAGGCCCTGTATAACGTACGGGGTATACCGTGCTGTGACTCCCCACTACCCACCTACCCCTTACTCCCCACCACAATCGCCGTCGTATAACTAAACACCATCCTCCCATTCTCCACCCGCACATCCAGCCCGGATCGATCCCCCTCCATCGAACCCCTCATCATTTCCCTGATCCTCTCCACATTCCCGGCTGGCGGGTCAGCCATCCCAATCCAGTGCCCAAAGTCAAAAACAGAACTTCCACCAACCCTGTCAACCACCACCAGTCCAGCCTCTTGCAGCATCCGCTCGATTTCAGATGCTTTGTAGTGTTTGATATGCGACGGGTCCCGCAGGTTCTCCATCTTATTCTGGTACTCGCTCTTTGTAGTATCCTCAGAAGATAACATATCCTCAATAACCAGCCTGCCTCCGGGTCGCAGCACCCTGGCCATTTCATGTAGGGATATCCTGGGTCCTGGGAAATGATGGAACGAAAACCTGCACGTCACCGCATCGAACTCCGACTCCCTGAAAGGCAGGTGCTCCACATCCCCGTTCAGGCATGTAATATTATCAAACTCCCCCTTTCGTGCAGCCTGCACTGCCAACTCCAGCATCCCGGGTGTGATATCAATTCCAATGACCTCCTTCACATGAGGCGACAGGGCCATGGCAAGATTGCCCGTACCTGTAGCCACATCCAGCACCCGCTCCACACCGGTCAGGTCCAGCAGTCCCACCACAGAATCCAGGTCGGCCTGGTCCATCAGGGCACTGCATGCCACATAGGCATTAGAGCGCTTGCTAAACTGTTCCACTGCCACTTTTTTTGAGTATGTGTTCATTCTGGTTCTGTCTTACTATGATACATATTACTATTTTACCGTAACCGAATCAATTATATCTGCTCCATTCCAAGAGAATAATGCTATGGCACACATCATGGAGATCCTTGGACGTACAAAGGTGGTAATAAAGGATGGTAAGGTAGTGGAAGTGGGTGAGCCGCAGGTTAAGTGGTGTCCACTGTGGAACAAGGCCGCGGGTGTGGAGAATATCACGCAAGAGGCTGCCAGGCAGAACATGGAGCAGCGCATCAGGGAATTCGGCATGTTCACAGCAGACAGGCGTTTTGATCCGGGCGTATTCGCCAGTTTTGGCTTATCAGAGGTGATGATGACTGCCCTTGCCAGAGGCCTGATCGATTCCACAGTAACAGTATGCGACGGGGCCGGGACCGTGGTCACATCCAGCCCTGCACTTGTCCAGGGTATAAATGCCCAAATATCGGGCCTGGTAGAAACCGAACCCATCCCTGAAGTGATAGATGCCATACACAGAATGGGCGGTCATGTACTTGACCCGGCCACTGCCAGGATTGACCAGGCCGCAGGACTTAAACTGGCAGCCAAACATGGACACAACAGAATTGCAGTATCAGTGGTTGACCCTGCCATGGCCTCGCAGTTGCGTGAACTTGAAGCCGGGCTTGGGATCAAGGTAGTATTAATGGCAGCCCACCTCACCGGCATCTCCCGGGATGATGCCAGGAACATGATAAGCCAGGTAGATATAATCACAAGCTGTGCTTCAGGAAATATAAGGGAACAGGTGGAACCACTCATCCAGGTGGGTACTGCCATACCCGTGTTCGGACTGACCCAGTCAGGTAAAGAGATCCTGATAGAAAGGGCAAAAGAAGTACAGTCCCCGCTTCTGATAACCACCATGGCCCTGCCTGTCCTGCCGGTAGAAAAACAGCCCAGGCCATTGGTTGATTAATTACTTGCCTTTTTTCCTTGTGAAATACCGGCAAGGTGCCTGAATTCATTTTCTGCGGTTTTAATGTCATCCAGTCTCTTTATTTTCTCCTTGTCAATAAAGGTAATTGTTATTTTCAATTGGTCTACCCCCTGCAAATTCTCCCATCCGTAACGCCGGGCTTGGATTCCCGCCGTTAAAAATTTAGTTCGTTTTTCTGACTAAAAACATTTTGATACCAGATATGGTAAATAATCTATATTTATTATATTTAAAATTCGTAATTTATTTCAGATATGTAGTAAATTATTTATACGGCGACACCCCATCAATAATTATGACCTGGCATAGCATAGACGCTGTAGACACAGCATTCAAAAGGACTAAAAGTGCACTGATCGAACCTTTTAATTTCTGGAAATGGATCAAACTTGGGATTATCATCTTCCTCATTGGCGGCAGCGGCGGCGGAGGAGGAGGCGGTGGATCCAACTATGGCGGTTCAGGTCAGGATTTCAGTGGACTTGATGATAATGGGGAACCATTAATTACAGATTCCCAGTTTTCGGAATTTCGTGAAATGTTCACTCAGTTCCTGGACACTTATTTGACATATCTCTTGTTAGGGATAACATTTTTCATAGGGATAATACTGTTCCTGTCCTATATTTCCAATGTCATGGAATTTGTCTTTGTGAATTCACTTGTTACCAATGTCGTAACATTCTGGGCATATACACGTCAATACCTGCGCCAGGGTTTTAATCTGTTCATAATCCGGTTAGTCCTGGGTCTGGCATTTATTTCCATATTAATACTCTCCATGCTGCCGATAGTCTTGCCGATACTGGATTCACCAGGTGATTTACATATTGGAATGTTAATCGGGGGTATTTTCTTATTGATAGGTGTTCTGCTCATACTTGCCATTATCAGCGGAATAATCGAGTCCTTCATTAATCTCTCCATACCCATGTCCATGTACCAGAACACCGGCATGATTGCTGCTTTTAAGAAAGTCCTGGGATTATTCAAGGCCGACTGGAAGCAGATAATAGTTTACTGGGTGGTAAGGTTCTTCCTTAGAATAATTGTAGGGATTATTGTGGTGCTTGCAGCATTGATCATATTCATTGTAGTATTTGGCATCGTTTTCATGCTGGGACTGATACTTTACCTTCTATTAACATGGGCCGGACTGGGTATAGGAGATGCCGTGTTCTGGGTAATTATGGCACCTTTCGGACTGGTAGCATTTGTTCTACTATTCATGTTCTCACTGCTGGTGTCAGTGCCCGTGCCAGTATTCATGAAATACCATATGCTCACCTTCCTCAAGTCATGGCACCCCGAATCCGGAATACCTTTCTTTGAACTGGCTCAGGAAAAATAGTAAATATTTAATTGAACAATGGCAGGATGTGCATGGTCTCATGCAATCTTGCCAGTTCTTCCTTTTGAGCAGGGCCAAATTCTTTTGGGTACTGGGTCTCTACCACATCATCAGGGGACGGTCCATTTTTAAAGACCTCGAACTCTGCGTTCATAATATTGCCACTTTCATTGGAGTGGCTAAATCCCCAGATATGCCCCAGTTCGTGCAGTAAAATCGTGGTCTCTATATCATTTCCGGGCAGGGAACCCTTGAATATTATTATAGAATCGGCGGCATAGGTCACACCAACCGAATACAGGTTTGTAGAGGCTGCTGGCATACGGGACGAATAATCCTGGTCTTCGGGGTGCCATACAGTATCCAGGTATAGGATGTAGAGAGTGATGTTCCCGCCAAACCATCCGGTCCGGTGGTCCCTGTTTTGTTCCTGGAGCATTGAAGTTGTCTTAAAAAGGTCATCCCCGTGGATCACAGCCGGGACCTCATCATTTTCAATATCCTGATTGAGGTGTACCAAAACCTCCTTGCCTGAATACATCTCGATCTGCTGCTGCAGTGCTTCAACAGTTTCCGGTGCGGGTTCCATACCGGGCTGGTAGTCTATTTCAACCACTATTGTTTTGTATGGAGAGTATTTTGAAAGGTACATTGCATTGTAAGACCCGGGGACGTGACTCTCACCATAATGGACATAAGCCGGTATTAGTATCAATACGACAGCCAATGCTACAGCTATCACCAATGTAGTAGTGTAAATGACCAATGTTTTAAGGACTGATTCACTCATCTGATTGCTCAAATAATATATATTGTATGTTATTAATTATTTGTTATTCATCCACATTGAATTCTATATTCCTGTTTTCCAGTTCCCTGATGATCTCCTGGAAGAATACGCCCTGTCCCTGTATGTGGGAGTGGCCAGCCTCACGCAGGCGTCCTCCTTCCATACCGACACTGGTGGTCAGGGTACCACATGAAGGGCTGCCTTTTACCCCGACCAGCCTGATACTATGGCCTGCTTCATAGAGCATCTGGATGGTGTCTGCTGCAGGCTGTAGAATGCGGCGGCAAAAACGCCTGTAATTGGGGATATCCAGTTGTTCGGAAGTTATTTCCCACCGTTTGGGTCCAAGGTAGATGACTTCCGGACAAGGAAGTTGAATAATGCTACCTGTGATGTCCCGGGGGCTGTGGGATTTCAGCCCTTTTAGCCGCACGTTGGGGTTTACCAGGCAGTGGGCGATCACCTGTATCTCCTGCATGTAAGTGGGATAGGATGCTATTGGAATTAATACTTTTCACTCTAAGCGCATCAGTTTGATAGACACAATACCTGGCGTACCTACTCCACATCAGTTATCTGGAGCAATACTTCATAATAATATCCACTTCCAAGGTCCACATCTGTCATTACACTGCCCGTGACCACCACGCTGTCCCCCTGGGATATGGAAAACGTTTTTGGACATCTTGCCTTTAACTGCCCTGTACCGTCATCAAGTGTCAGGAAATAATCATCAATGAGCTCTGTGCTTTTCACTACCACGGCAGATACCTTCACAACCTGTCCATCCAGTGTTGCCGACATGGACTTGATATCTTCTATCCTTGTGCCACCATCAACATGTGTGACATTGATGTCACCTGTTACTATAGTACTGCCGCCATGTGGGCTGCTATGCGGGGAGTTCGAAACAGATGTGGTCCCGTCAGAGACCGATTCAGCGAATAAAATAATGTCAAATGTCCTTCCAAGCTGGGTACTGGAGAACTCGGTATTCAGGTTGCCAATAGCTGTTATCTCTGTGCCGTTATCCAGTTGTGTCGAATACCCTGCCACCCACAGGCTGCCAGTGCTGTCAGTGATCTCTATGTATGTATAACCCGTAACATCGATGGTCTGGTTCACGATACCAGTCACACGGATGGTTTCATATGCATAAGGGTCTGCCAGTACTTCGCCTATAGTGACATCCACTGCAACAGGAACCACCGGCAGGTTGTGGTTGAATTGCTGCTGGGGGGCAGGTTCGCTGTCGGTACATCCTGAGATAACCAGGCCGGTCATAACTATGGCCAGTGTAATTATTGTTTTGATCATCTTGTTCATTGTTTTTCCTCTTGGCCAATTATCATTGTCTACTTATCATTGTCCAATTATTACTGTGGAACTTGAATCGGCGTGGGGATTAGAACTCATTTTTATACATAAACGTTGTCATCTCTTTTGAAGTATGAAGCAAAGACCTATCAGCCACCTGAAAGCCTGGGACACAGAACACCTGCGTGGTATCTGGAAGGGGCCGTATTCACTTGATTTTTTTGACAGGTATGTGACACCCCCTGCCCGTATCCTTGACGCAGGCTGCGGAGTTGGGAGATATACAATCCCTCTTGCCATGCGGGAATACGAAGTCATGGGTGTGGATATATCCCGCTTTGCCATCACCGAACTGGACAACGCAAGATTGCGCCGCAATATGCAAATGGGCCTGGCTGCTGCGGATGTATGCCATCTTCCTTTCAGGGACAGTACATTTGATGCTGTGGCTGCCTTTGGCGTCCTGCAGCACTTGCTGGAAGAGGAAAGAAGTGCGGTGCTGCCAGAGTTCGCTCGTGTGCTGGTGCCTGGCGGCACCTTAGTAATAGAAGTACTTGGCAGGGAGGATATGCGTATGGGAGGCAGGGAAGTGGAACCCACCACGTTTTTACGGAGTACAGGCTCGGTGTACCATTATTTTGACCTGGACGAGATCAGGGATATTTTTTCTTGCCTGGAGATCATAGACATCAAAGAAAACAGGATCACTAAGAACATTGCAGGGAAGGATTATATGAGGCACATGATCTCAGTGGCTGCAAGGTCGAGAGAAAAAGATATATAATTTGATATGGAACATTATATATTAAAGGATAAATCTATGAACAGCAGAATAATTTTACTCATAACGGGACTGTTATTATCATCAATATTTTTAACCGTGAGTACTGCAAGTGCTGAGCAACCAAGGTACCTGCAGGTGAAATCTATTACGATGACTCTCGAAGGTCCGGATGCCACCTTCAACATCGAATATGAACTGGATCTAATTGCAAAGGTGTATGTCATGTTCCTGGGTACAGGAAGCATCGAACCTGCAATCTGTGACCTGTTCAATGATTTTGATAATATTCAGGTACTAAGTGTCAGGGAAGATAATGCTGTGGTCAAGGTAATGAATGTATCCTACCAGGACCCTGAACAATCCTACCAGGACCCTGAACAAGGAGGAAATATGTTTTTCCATGATTCCCACAACCTGGGTACTACTGTTGATACTTTCATCCTTGTTTTCCCCTCAGGTGTAAAGAGAACATTTTCTGATGTTTCAACTACACCAAACACGTTTTTTCAAGTATGAAAATGAATAGGGTTATTTCTTCTTTTTCGTTTTCTTTTTATTGTCAAACACCGAAGGTAAGTGCACCATATATGTACCATCTTCCTTCAATGCCATGATGATCTCCTTGCGCTCCAGCAGTGCTTCAAGATTGAGTTCATAAGAACCCGGGCCCATTATTCGAATCGATTCAATGCGCTCATCCTCAGGTTCCTGTTCGATTTTTTCAACCTCATCCACCTTGACCCCCTGGTCTGCGAGGAACTCATCTATCTCCTTGAGGAATTTCTTTGCCGGCTGTTCTTCCTCCCCTTTGGTTGTACTCTCAGGGACTGCCTGGGACTCATCATGTACAAAGAGGAACTTGTTCCAGCCGCAATTAGGGCACCCGTTAAGGATCTCCACGGCACCGTCCTTAAAAATCTTCTCACACCTGGTACATTTGTGGGGCATAGTTCCTCTTTATTTTAGCAAAGTACTATTAAGTATTTATTAAGCATTTATTGTGAAGATACCAGTGCACTGATGAGGTCGCGGTCCTTTTTCAGTGTTTTCAACTGGTTTGCCGGGCCGATCACTGTTAATCTTGTCCTGACAACGGGTTTCCTGAAAATCCGGTCTATTAATTTCTGGTTCTGGCTGCTGGGATAACTCTCTATCTCAATACCAGGAAAATCTTCCGGAGTGATCTCGGTCATGGTCATCTCGATAAGTTTCGCTTCTTCAGTGGGTGTCAATCCTTTTTCAAGCACCATGATCTTACCTTCCTTGACACCATCAAGTATCAGCCGTATTTTTTCCATGGCTGTCATCGCGGCCATCTTTTCCTCTGAAATCAGGTCCATCTGTACTCCGATCATGATATCACCCGAAATGGTCTGCGATCTCTTCATAGAGAGCATCGATATTCTGTCCTTCCAATGCTGATATTGGTACCATTGGATGTTGTGGGAATGCACTGCGAATTCTTGCAGGTGAGGATTCGGGCCGGTCGATCTTGTTGGCTGCGATCAAAAGCGGCAGTTTCCTTGCTTCCATATTCCCGATAACGGTCACATTCACCTGGGTGAAAGGGTCTTCGGTAGCGTCCATCACCAGGATAACTCCGTCCAGGTCATCAAGCCATTTCACGGCTTCGATGATACCCTCAGTGGCTTCCTTGGCCCTGCGCTTTGCTTCCTCTTCTTCCAGACCATGGGCCATGAACTCATGGAAGTCTACCTTGGTAGCCAGCCCGGGTGTATCCACAATATCAAGAGTGACCTTTGAGCCATTGGACTCGATGGTCACACCTTCACGGCGGCGTGCCCGCCTGGTCTCATGCGGGACATTCGATACCGCACCCATGGCATCACCGGTCCAGTCCCTGATGATCCGGTTTGCAAGAGTTGTCTTTCCTGCATTGGGCGGCCCGTATATACCGATCTTTGCAGTCTTCTTCTTAAATAAGCTTTTAAATATCGATGAAAAATTCTTTTTCACTTTCTTGATAAATCCCATTCTTTTTCCTCCTTTTCAATCCCCTCATAGGATTATTCTTATTTTTTTCTTACACTGACTTTGATATAGTTGAATTTATCGCTATTTCTGCAATATTTGCAGCATACTCACCTATACGATCAATACTATCCGATACAATTCGCAGGTGTAGAGCATCCCTGGAATCCATTGTGACCAGTTTCTTATCAATAGTATGCAGTGCATTGTTCATTTCTATTTTCATCTTTATCGAATTATTGGCTTTGTCAATATCAGATGTGAATAATGAATCTACAGAATTCGCCACAAGTTCGCTTGCACTTTGCCCTGCACCCTTAAACATCCCAACAACATCTGCAGGGAGTTGTTTCTCCAGGCTTATTGTGATAAGCGCAATTTTCCTTGCATGGTCTGCGATCTTCTCTAATTGCCGTGCCGCCAGGGTTATGTCAAGACTCATATCAGGTGTCATATCCTTTTGTGAATCAATTACCTGGCCGCTGCGAAGCATAATTCGAAGCTGCTTTTCGATCAGCAGGTATAACCTGTCCACTTCATCGTCCCTGCTGGACACATCCATGGCCAGGTCGGAGTCACTGGATACCAGGGCATGCATTGCATCGGTCTGCATGGAACTAGCTATCAGGTACATCCGCCGTACAGACTGATGCAGGGACAGTTCACCGGGATTCAGCAAGTCCTGGACGATCATCCTGTCAGCAGTCTCCTCCACGATCTCGGGTCCGATGAGCTTATGTGTGGTCTGCCTGATGGTCTGTTTCTGTTCTGCAGTGATCCGTTTTGATACGAGTTCGATCACATTAAAGCCTGCAATATAGGACGCTATGATCTCCCTCACCAGCACATCCCCTGTTTTGTCAGTTACATCCATTTGTTTTTTTGTGGGAGATGGAGACGAGATATCAGGTGAGATAAGCAGTCTGCCGTCGGGTCGGGTAGTAATCCCCACATTCATACCGCTGGCCAGGCCCACATGGTCAGCCCACTGTTTGGGCAGGGACACTATGTAAGTTGACCCTCCGGTCCGCTGGATCTTTCGCATCTCCATATTCATATCCCGTTCTATATGGAATATATAGATTCATCCATGAATATATATGTTTTGATGTTTTTTAGGAAAGGTAGTTTTTCAGGGAATGATGAAACATTAGAGCTTGTGAAATTGAAAACGAGAGCTAGCGAGGTACAAAAATATAACCATAAAATTAATATTAAGTTAACATATATCATATCCTTATGTTAGAAGAGGTTTCTATATCAATGGATGACGTTCTTGAAGAAGGGAGAAATATTTCGTACATTGAGATGGGATGCGATAACATTGGACTGTCATGTACAACCGGCAAGATCAAGATATGGTTCGGCAAGCAAGTTAAAGTCCAAAGTGTCAGGAAGGTATTGGAATGCTTTTCCAGGGTAGATTCATCTTTTGTCCATGAGACTGAGATCATCTGTGATTATGACCAGATCCCCTTGTATGAAAATAATGACTATACGTTAATATCTTATGGAAGGGCTGAAGGTGGATATAAGGTCATATTTAATATCCAGTTTTCAAAACAGCAAGCATTGAGTTATTTCATTGAAAGTATTATTAATGATCTTAAGGAAAGAGAAGTAAACAAGACCATTCACTGGAATGGGAGTATAGCAAGGATCATGCTGATATTTAATGAACTTAAATCAATGGAAGGATGGAAAATCACCAAAAAGGAATACAGGGAGGAAGAATGACATCGAATAGGAGATTTGCCAAGAGGGTTGAAAAGATAGACATTTCAGGCATCAGGAAGTTATTCGAGGGGGCAGGGCCCAATGCCATCAACATGGGTCTTGGAGAGCCGGACTTTGATACCCCGGATCATATTAAACAGGCAGCTATAGACGCCATTAATGATGGGTTCACCGGATATACCACGAATCTCGGTTTGCCGGAATTAAGGCAGGCACTGTCTGTGAAATTCGAACAGTTTAATAATTTCCAGGTCGCTCCGGATGATATTATTATTACCTCAGGTGCATCGGAGGCGCTTCACATAGCACTTCTGGCTCTCGTGGAACCAGGGGATGAGGTACTGGTACCTGACCCGGGATTTGTGTCATACGTACCGCTTACCGATCTCTCTGGCGGCAGGGCGGTAGGTGTGCCTTTAAGTGATACACTCAACCTGGATGCAGAGATCGTTGCTGAATATGTCACTGATAAGACCAGGGTGCTCGTGATCAATTCGCCATCCAATCCCACAGGTAGTGTGCAGACCAGGGACGAGATGCAGGGACTATGCGAACTGGCAGATGACCATAATATCACTATCATCTCTGACGAAGTGTATGAGCATATTATCTATGAAGGAGAGCATGTGAGCCCTGCCAGTATTTCTGAAAATGTTGTTACCATCAATGCCACATCCAAGACCTATGCCATGACGGGCTGGAGGCTGGGTTATGTGGCTGCTCCACATGATATTACCGAGCAGATGCTGAAGGCTCACCAGTACGTACAGGCATGTGCTAACAGTATCGCCCAGAAAGCGGCTCTGGCTGCCATAACCGGGCCCCAGGAATGCGTGGCAGAGATGCGGGAGAGTTTCCTGCGGCGAAGGGACTTATTGATGAAGGGGCTGAAGGATATCGGCATTGAATGCATGGAACCAAAGGGCGCTTTCTTTGCATTCCCGAAGGTTGACAATTCAATGGAGGCTGTCATGAAGTTGTTGGATGCAGGAGTGATCACTGCACCTGGTTCGGCCTTTGGGCCCCGGGGGGAAGGGCATATCAGGTTGTCCTATGCCACATCTGACGAGGATATCCTGCGTGCACTGGACATCATGGGGCGGGTGCTGTAGAATAATGATCATAGGCGCATCATCCTTTGCATCCCCGCTTGAGGAGTTGATCAACGAGGTTGACTCTGTGGAGCTGTACGTGCCCAAGATGGGGCTGTATGAGGGGCGCAAACTTCAGCATGACCGGGTCAGGAAAGTGTCAGATATATTATCCACTTCCAGCGGTGTGACGTCTGTACATGCACCCTACTATGCTGATGTCCATACATATCCTGCCAAACTGTGTGTGGATACGGCGAACATGAACGGTTCTGATTTCAGGCTCATGGAAGAGTCTATTGAACTGGCAGCATATTTCCAGTCCAGGGTGATGGTTTTGCATCCCGGGCTTGTTGGGAATGATCGCCAGAATAGCCTGTCTAAGATGGTGGATAACCTGAAGCGTCTGGCAGAGTTTGCAGATAACCACGGGGTGATGCTGGGGCTGGAGAATAAGGAGGGTACGGCACCCGGGAACCTGTGCTGTGAGGCAGGTGAATTAGTGCGGGCAGTTGAGGAGGTCAATTCAGGCAACCTGGGTATTACCTTTGATGTGGGACATGCTAACCTGACTACAGGAGGCAGGGCCGGTATGCTCAGGGAGTTCATGGAGACTGTGCGGCCCCTGGTAGTGCATGTGCATGTACATGATAATATGGGTGTGTGGACCGATGAGTATAACGGGGATGTGCATATGGCACCTGGCAGCGGGACGGTTGACCTGGAAGTGATAGGGGAATTGGGGCACGATGGTATCTATAACCTGGAAGTGTTCTCGATGGAAGATGTGATAACGGGTAAGGAGAAGTTGCTGGCGCTTTGAGGGAATATACATGCAGGGTATACCCTGACTGAGAATTGTTTTTATCAGCATATAATTGACTAAAAATTGAAAAAAAATAAGTAGTTAGAAGTTGTTTGTGTTGCAGGTGATCTTAATGGCTATTGATGCAAAAGAGGCGGCAATTATTGCTAAAAAATATTTTGAAGAAACAAAAACCACCACTTATTTTCTATTCGAAACGAGTAAGGTTACAAAAGAAGATGATTTATGGGTAGTCAACTGTGATGTGAAGAATATTTTTGAAGAACAAACAAAAAAATACACGATGAAAATTGATGAAGATGGAACCATTATGGATGTCCAGATGTATGATTAAAGCTCCCAAGATCATTGTAATCGATACAATCCCTCTTTTATTATTTCTGATAGGGACCTATGACACAAATTTGATATCAAAATTTAAAAGACTTAAGACGTATAATTATTCGGTTAAAAACTTTACAATTCTTAAACAATTCCTTGCACATGCACAAATAATTATTGTTACACCAGGGGTTCTATGCGAAGTATCAAATTTTGCTGCAAATTTGAAAGTAAATCGGTTTTCAGAGTTTCTTAAAGAAAATAGTGAAAATTTTAAGAATATGGAAGAGTCATATATTCCAAAAAAAATAATTCTTGAATCTGAAGAGGTGTTTCAATTTGGTTTTACAGATACTTCTTTAATAATTGCTGCCAAAAATAATGGTGGTGAAATACTAACAGGAGATTTTCCATTATCTCGATACTGCCAAAATTTAGGTGTGGGGGCGCAATATCTTAATGATATTTTTTGGGAAATAGATGATAT
>CBDUUM010000026.1:0-12948 GCA_965370445.1 uncultured Methanosarcinales archaeon | reverse complement strand
CATTCCAATACCTAGAATATATTGAAACCATTTTATTCCAATACCTAGAATATATAGAAACATTTTTATTCCAGGACCTGGAATATACTTACTATGGAAGACCAGGATATCCTGAAAGATATGGCTCTTTTCAACCCCTGGTGGTCAGAGCCATCACTGGGACCAGAGAAAGGACTCATCCAAAGGGAAGTATTCCATAAACTGCTGGATGCCCTGGATGATAACAGGGTCCTGGCACTGGTGGGTCCCAGACGGGTCGGTAAGACAACTGCAATGAAACAGGCAATCTGGCACTTGCTTGATACAGTAGAACCTGTCAGGATATTGTATTTTTCAATGGATGCAGTAAAAAGAGAAGACAGGATCATCAGGCGGATATTTGACCTGTATTTCAGGAATATCTTAAAACAATTACCTGGTGAAGGTGATAAGGTATATATTTTCCTTGATGAGGTGCAGAAGATCAGGGACTGGGGTGAAGAGGTAAAATCCCTGTATGATAGAGGTTATCCTGTGAAATTCATTGTATCAGGTTCATCTGCCATGAATATCCTGAAAGGTTCGGGTGAAAGCCTGGTGGGCAGGATAGATATCCTCAGGGTCTTTCCATTCTCTTTCAGGGAATATCTGGAATACGAAGGTATTAAAACTCACAGCTTATCAGCATTTGACTTAAGTTATCCGGCTGATGCAGAAAAGATCAAATTATTATTTGATAAATATATGCTCACAGGCGGATATCCTGAACTGTATCCACTGGCCGGTCCGGAAAATATCAGGGATTATATCAAGACCATACTTGACCTCACTTTTTACAGGGATATAATCAATCTCTTTGAAGTTAAACGTGCAGATGTGCTGGAAGGCATGTTCTATTCGTTTGTGAAAGAGTCGGGTAATGTGATCAACTACCATACCCTGACCAACAACCTGAATACTAAATATGAGACTGTAAAGACCTATATTGAATATCTGGCAAATTCGTTCTTTATTTCCAGGAGTTACCTGTATTCAAAGAGCACGTTGAAGAGTTTCAGGAAGAACCCTAAGATATATGCAGGTGACAATGCCTTCTTCTCCTTGATAGCTGCAAAGGAAGGACTGAAGATCGAGACTGCTGTCTACAATCATTTGAAACAACTGGGTTTTGATATATTTTACTGGCAAAATAAAGCCCGGCTTGAAGTGGATATACTGGCGCAGACCCCTTCCGGTCTGCTGCCAATTGAGGTAAAGTACGGCAAGAACATATTAAAAGGCGATGTGAAGGGCTTGCTTGCCTGTATGAATGAGTTGGGTTCTGATGCAGGGATACTTGTGACCTCAGAGCGAATAGGACAGGAAGACATCGACGGTAAACAGGTAAATTTTATCCCGGCATGGATGTTTTTGATGTGTGAAGAGTTCAGTGTATAGTCCAGATGAGTTTGACGATAGCGGTAAGCACATGTAAGTCCATCCACTGAATTGTACGAGAGATAAGGGGGGATTAGGGAAGCTGTTCCACGAATACCAGGGGCGGCATCAAAGGCGGACAGGGTGATAGTGCCTGCTAATGTTCCGCATGCAGTGCAGGCCAGGCAGAGGTTCAAGATGCTGTTGACCATGCTGCGGGCATGAGCCTGGGCACATCCTGATCCATATCGATCGACTTCCCATGCTTACATCATATCTACCCCGACCGTACACCCAAGCCGTACACTCCAACCTTACGCCTATCAGATATCAAGCAGCCATTTCCACAGCGGATAATATGTAATCTTCACCCCATCCCGTTCTACAGTCTCATCGGTATCCTCTGTCAGTATCATAGCATTGGCAACTCCCAACTCCTCACACGCCCGGCAAAGTGAACGCTCTTCCCGCTTGCGGGTCTTATCGTCTCGCACATCCCATGACACCTGCAATAATACCTGCACTTGCTGTCCTGCCTTTTGTACGAAATCAACTTCATAACCGCCCCTGCCTTTCCAGTAATATACCTCACCGTCACGCCTTTTTAGTTCAAGGAATACTGCATTCCCGGCAAGTTTACCCATATCCGGGGTGAACCTGAACGATACGGCATTCCTCAGTCCTGTATCCACTGCGTATGTCTTTTTATTCTGCTTGAACTGGCTCTTGAGCTTGTAGGAAAAAACAGGCAGGTCGATTATCAACAGCGATTCTGTGAGATATCCGATATATTTTTCAGCGGTCTCAATTGCTACATGCGCCGCCTTTGCCACACTATTGAACGAATATTCACCGGTTGAATTTGTTATCATCAACTGACATATCTTTGCCGCAATATCATAGGATGCACCGAACCTTGCTGATATGTCCCTGGCTATGATGTCGTTATACAGGGATGTCAATATCTTTTTTCGGTTAAACTCATCCATCCCGATAGTTTCGGGAAAACCACCTTCCTCAAGGTATGCTTTCTGGTAATACAGTATCTTTTCCCTGTTGTAGATGAGATATCCTGGTTCAAGGTTATCCCATCCTCTTTTTTCCAGGTATTCAGCAAATGAGAACGGCGTTACTTCAAACGTGATATGCCTGCCAGACAGCACACGGCCGATGTCCCGGGTCAGCAGACTTGCAGATGACCCGGACAGGAATATCCGCCTGAAACGTTTTGTATCATAGAGTGTCCTTACCCAGCGCTCCCATCCCTCCTTTTGCTGGATCTCATCAAGGAATATGTGGGATATATCAGGACTTATCTTGTAGATGCCGGCCAGGATATCATCCAGTGGTGCGGCATTTATTGCGGGGTCATCAAAATTCAGGAACAGGATATGTTCAGGTGCCACACCCGTATCCATCAGGTGTGCTGCCGTCTGGTAGAGTACTGTGGTCTTGCCTGAGCGCCTGACCCCTATAACATCTTTTATATGCGGGGTGTCGAGTGATCTTATTATTGAATCTGTCACCTTACGCTTTATTCCAATAAGGTCCTGAGGCATCCTTTTTTCTGCCCACCAGGGGTTCCACAGACGTATCGACTGCTCAAGCATGTATGTTATGTTATATTTAACAGTATTTATATTATTCGACTATAGTAGAGGATAATTAGTCATTATCTTCAATACTAATCGAGGATTATTTAACAAAATCCTCTACTCTCATCTGTGTACTACCCGCTACCACATCATCCATTACTTCCCTGTCGTATCCGAAGGGGCGCAGCAGGCTCCCAGAGGCCTGGAGTGTTATGTCATAGTACTTTTGCCTGTCATACACCGTCCAGGCTGAAGTAAAATGAGTTAAACACATCAGCGCATAAGCCATTTCCACAGTGGTATGATTTTAATTCTGCCCTCTGTTTTCTCCAGGTCTTTTGTCAATAAGATCAATTCCTTAACATTTGGCGAAAATTCGTCTGCAAATTCCAGCAGTGCTTTAGTCTCCCTTTCATCAATATCATCAGTATATGAAACATTTATCGCGGTCAATGAACTGTCCCTGTCCTTTATAACAAAATCAACTTCACCTTTGTTTTTCCAGTAATACGGCTCTTTGTTTCGTCTTTTCAGCTCAAGGAACACCAGGTTTTCAGCCAGTCTGCCCTCATCTTTTGAAAACATGAATGATACTGCATTTCGCAGGCCGTTGTCAATACAATAAACCTTCCTGGGATTAACCTGCTGTTTTTTTAATGAATAGCTGAATATGGGAACAAGATATACCAGGTTGATATCTTCAAGATATGACAGGTATTCCATCAATGTATCTTTTCCGACAGGCATATCCTTCCTGATGGTTCTATAAAATGAATTTACACTAAACGTCGTGCCTATATTTGTGATAAGAAATTTAACAAGGCTTTTCAACAGGGAAGTATTCCTTATGGAAAATCTCTCAACAAGGTCCCTGTAGATAAACATCTCAAAATAGTTCCGCAATATATCCTGCTTCAGTTCTTCGGCCTCAAGCACCACTTCAGGAAAACCACCACCACCAAGATATTCACTGAAAAGTTTCTTTACCCTGAATCTTGCATCTGTATATTCAAAATCTTTGTTGAGTGTGACCTGCCTGAATCTTAAGAATTCTTCAAAACTTAATGGGAACAGGTAGTATGAGAGAGTTCTGCCCCTTAAGCTTGTGGCAATCTCTTTACTGAGCAATTTGGAGCTTGAGCCGGTAATATATATTCTTGCATTTTTCTTATCATGCACCCGTCTTATGAACAATTCCCAGTTGTCTATATTCTGTATTTCATCAAAGAAAAGGTAAAGTGTTTCGCTGGTATTTTCCGGATAAAGCTCATAATAGGCTTCCAATATCGTATTTAAATCTTTGACATTTAACGGCAGGATCCTGTCATCTTCAAAGTTGATGTATAATATCTGGTTCGGGTTTATGCCGTCTTCGATCAGGTTATTTATCAACTGGTAAAAGTAAAATGTTTTTCCAGCTCTTCTTAGACCGATAAGGCTGATAACTTTTTGTGTTTCAGGTATTGTAAGCTTTCGTCCATATAGTTCAGGTAATCGTGCCTCATGGAACTCTTTTATGATGTATTTGAACATTTCTTTTTTAGTCATAGTCGTATATATAAGACTGAATCTATATAAATTTATACTTATATATACGACCAGTTTATAGTTATTTTATCCTTGTAATTACGACCGCTTATTCATTCCAACACCTGGGATATTTGATATATTGGGACCAGTTTTTACCTGGGGGCGGCATCAAAGGCGGACAGGGTGATAGTGCCTGCTAATGTTCCGCATGCGGTGCAGGCCAGGCAGAGGTTCAAGATGCTGTTGACCATGCTGCGGGCATGAGCCTGGGCATGCCTCGATCCATATCGACCGAGTTCCCATGCTTACACTCCATCCTTGCTTCTATTAGATATCAAGCAGCCACTTCCACAGCGGGACACACTTCACATCACCCGCCTCACCTTCATAGTCCCAAGTAATAACCTTCATATTACCACACCCCAGTTCCCCTGCCGCCCTCAAAAGACCCTTGAACTCCCTCTCTTTGATATCCTCTTCACCAGAGGCATAACTCACCTGTATCAACTCACTGACCATGTCCCCCCTCTTCAGCACAAAATCAACTTCCCTCTGCTGGTGGTCCTTCCAGTAGAACACATCATCCCCCCCATAATATGACCTCCGTCTGTGCAGTTCAACCGCAACCAGGTTCTCCATTAACCTGCCCAGGTCCTGCGAAGACCTGAAGGCTATAGTATTGATCATACCCGTATCAATACAGTACACCTTTCTTGGAGCCATCATCTGCTCCTTCAACTTGAACGAGAACCGCTCAACCACCAGGACAATATACGAGGATTCCAGATACTGCACATAATCCTTCACAGTATGCACATTGCGTATCGAAGTTGCCCCGCCCAGTTTCCTGTACGAGAACTCGCCTGAAAAATTAGACACCAGGTACTTAGCGATCTCAGAAAAACTTCTCCTGTTACGGATATCGTGCCTGGAAATAATATCCTTATAAATTATATCCTCATATATCCTCGCAGCCATCTCCTTTCCGAATAAATATACCTCAGGAAAACCGCCCCTGTCCATATACTCCCGCAGTGCATTCTTGATCCCGGCAATACTCCTGGTGGAATGAATATCTGGTTCAATTTCCTTGAATTTCAGGAACTCACTAAAAGAAAAAGGATAAAGTGTAACATCCAGATACCGCCCTGTAAGGTGGGTTGACAGTTCACCTGACAGGAGTTTTGCATTGCTCCCTGTCAATACTACTTTTTTAGTCCTCCTGAGCCTGTTGGCGAACAGTTCCCACCCCGGCACATTTTGTATCTCATCAAGCATGAAATACTCAAGGTCTGTGCCGTACAGTTCATAAAAGGCCTGCAAAACCAGATTCAGGTCAACAGCATTCATCCCGTACAGTCTTTCATCATCAAAATTAATATACCCGTATTCCTTTCCCTTAAGGAGCATATGGGAACACACTGATTTCCCGCAGCGTCTCACTCCCAGTACAGCCAGGATATTGGGATGTTCCAGCGATTGTACCAGCTTATCTCCAGGCAGGTCCCGCTCTATCAACTTCCTGCTTTTATAAAGATGATCAATTTCATCTCTCTGGTCAGTGATTATTCTCTTGATTCCTTCAATGTCCACAATCTATTTACTGGACTATTGCTTTAAAAACATTGCTATTATAATGTCATACTTTTATAGTAAAATATGATATTATAATGACATAGATTTAAATCAAGAAAATGCTCACTTCGTTCGCATTTTCTAAGCCTGCAGGAAAGCATCTACTTTCCAATAGGTCAAAAAAATCCAGGAAGTTTATATGCCACAACAAGGACATTTACATAAGATTTCCTGTAATTAAACGGTAAAATCAATTAACTTAATACATATTAGAAATTCCAGATTAATATGTTCGTAGGAATTGACCACGGCACCACATTCATGCGGTTTGCATCATCGGGTGGCAAAGTATTCAGCATCCTCAGGCAGGATGCTGCAGCAATGCCCGGCGATGAACTGCTGCATAGTATCCTGCAGGGCCTGGAAGTGTCAAAGAACAACATCCGGATGATGGCAGTCACATATTCCATGGGTGATGGCATAAACCGCATCACACCCATTGACCGGGTGCCTGATAGGGGTATTACAAGCCGTGACGGTGCAGGGCTTCATGTAGGCGGGGGAACCCATGTCTATGATACCATAAAGGATTCAGGCATACCTGCCGTTGTGATCCCGGGGCTACACAGGGGCAACACACCGGATGCCAGGTTCAATGTATTTTCCCATGGGGCCAGTCCCGAAAAGCTGGGTATTACCTACCATGCCCATAAAATGGGATATGATAATTTCATAGTCTCTGATATCAGTTCTAACACGGTAACGCTGGCAGCAGCAGATGGACGGCTATTGGGTGCTATCGATGCCTGCATCTTCGCACCCGGAATACACCATGGACCACTGGACCTTGCAGCTATCAGGGACGTGGATGCCGGTTTGTATACTGCCAATGAAGCCTTCACGCAAGCGGGTGTGACCAGGATGACCGGACACTCCGGCATTGATGAGCTTTTGGACGATTTCAACAACGGTGATAAAAAAGCTATCCTGGCAGTTGATACTCTTGCATTGTTCGCATCCATGGAGATCGTATCGATGACCCTTCCCTTGAAAGAAATAGGTGTGCATAGGCCCGAAGTTTTCATCTCAGGTTCAGTCAGTGAGATGCAATATACTAAAGAAAAAATCGAGGATCATATTGGCTGTAAGGTAAAGTCCCTTGGGATATGGAGTGCTGCAAAAGGGTGTGCCTGCATTGCAGAGGATGTGTTCAATGGAGCAAGACATATACTGGGGATAGGCGTAGATGCCTGATGAGTGTAATGCTTCATTTCAATAAGTTTAAATCAGGACATCTCCATATTAATTCCGATGAGGTTTAAGCGCCGCCATATAATCTCAATGAAGGATTTTACCAGGGAGGAGATTGATTATATCCTTGACCTGGCCGCTAAACTTGAACCGTTAGCAAGGGGCGGCAGGTCAGACCTTCTGGCCGGTAAGATCCTTGCACTGTTATTCTACGAACCAAGTACCAGGACCAGGATGTCCTTTGAGACCGCCATGCTCAGGCTTGGAGGGGGTGTCCTGAACCTTGGCTCCAAAGAGGCTACCAGTATTGTAAAAGGTGAGACACTTGCAGATATGATAAGGGTGGTCAGTACTTATTCCGATGCCATAGTACAGCGGCATCCCAGTGAAGGTTCGGCGCTAATGGCTGCCGAATTCTCATCCGTTCCCATTATAAACGGCGGCGATGGTGCCGGGCATCATCCCACGCAAACACTACTGGACCTGTACACGATCAGAAAGGAGAGCCATCTTGACAACCTGGATATTGCGATTGTAGGGGACCTGAAATATGGCCGGACTGTCCATTCCCTGACTTATGCCCTGTCATTATATGGCGCAAACATCACTCTTGTCTCACCGCCACAGTTAAAGATGCCTGACCAGATCAAAGCTGACCTGAAGGCCAGGGGTGCCCGGGTCAGTGAAACAGAGAACCTTGAGGAGGTATTGGACAGCATTGATGTGCTGTACATGACCCGCATCCAGAAAGAACGTTTTCCTGATCCCACTGAATACAAAAAGGTGGCAGGTGCCTATAAGATCACAACCGAACATCTCGGGAACGTAAGGGATAGTATGATAATAATGCATCCGCTCCCAAGGGTGTATGAGATTGATAGTTCAGTGGATACTTCTTCACATGCCCGTTATTTTGAGCAGTCATTCTACGGCGTACCCATCAGGATGGCCCTGCTTACCATTGTAATGGGGGTAGAGGTATGAGTGCTGAAAAAGAATTGAGGGTGCGACCCATTCGCAACGGTACTGTCATTGACCGCATATTGGCAGGACAGGCCATGAACGTACTTAAAATACTAGGGATAAAAGGTGCATCCAGTGACGTCGTAACTATGGCTATGAATGTTCCCAGCAAGGCACTTGGACAGAAGGATATAGTCAAGATAGAGGACAGGGAACTGGAAGAAAAAGAACTGGACAAGATATCTTTAATTTCTCCCGGGGCCACTATCAATATTATCAGGGATTTCGAAGTGGCAGATAAATACCAGGTAGAACTGCCGGAAATAGTGGAAAGTATGGTGAAATGCATAAATCCCAATTGTATCTCGAACACAAAGGAACCTGTTAGCTCAAAGTTCGAAGTAAAAAAAGACCCAATACAATTGAGATGCATTTATTGTGAGAATATTATTATGGAAAACATAGCCGAGCATTTGCTATGAGGAGGCAGTGAATTGACAGAGATCAATCGTGTCCTCTTGCTTTTGAAGAATATGGTATATGAGAGCACCAGTCCCCAGGAGACCCTCAGGTTCGCAAAATATTATAGAAAAAAAGGGCTTGATGTGATGGTGGTATTGTGGGGGCCCATGGGTGTGCTGCTGGGTAAGAAAGATAAGTATGGGGCCCAGGCATATGATAAAAAAGTCAATGAATGCATAGATATGGGAGTCAAGTTCAAATGTTGTGATCTGGCATGTTCAATGATGGGGATATCCAATGATGATTTAATAGAGGAGATAAATATTGTGGAGTCATATGAAGTGGCTGAAATGTTCCTGGAATATCAAAAGGATGGTCAGCTTATAATAAGTTTATAGTTTTTCATATTGTTCACTTATAAATAATTTCAAAAAGTGTGTGCGGAAACATTAATGGTTAATAACATACAATTAAAACACTTATCAGACAGGCATATCTGGTGTCAGGGAAATGCTCATTTCGTTCGCATTTTCTAAGCCTGCAGGAAAGTATATACTTTCTTATACGTTTGAAAAAAAATAATACAGAATATAGAATGCATGAATTTAAGTAAAATAAATATCATGTATAATTAGTATTTATAATTATTAGTTATTTATTAGGGGCATGTTACTATGGAACTTACACCTATTCAGAAGGAAATTTTAACTGCTTTAATTAATCTTTATCGCGAACAAAAAACAGCTGTTAAAGGGGAAAAAATAGCAGATGTCATCAACCGTAATCCGGGCACGGTCAGGAACCAGATGCAATCGCTAAAGGCATTGGGCCTTGTAGAAGGTGTACCCGGCCCGAAAGGTGGTTATAAAGCTACAGGTGCTACCTACCAGGTGTTAAGTATTACTGAAATGGATAAAGAGGTAGCGGTTCCTATATATAAAAACCAGCAGTATATGGAGAATTTAACTGCTGCTGAGATTAGTTTTACCACTGTACGCCATCCTGACACATGTAACGGTATTATCCGCATACTTGGGGATATCCATGATTTCGATTCAGGTGATATCATACAGGTGGGCCCTACTCCAGTTAATAAACTTGTTATTCGTGGGAAAGTGGTGGGGCGGGATGATTCATCCAATGCGTTGCTGTTCTCCATCACAGAGATGGTCTCGCTGCCTAAAAGCCCTATAAAGGACTTGATACCTGATAGGACCATAGCGGTTCCTGCCAATTCTACTATCCAGGAGGCAGCAAGGATATTTACCAGAAATAATACTCACGGTGCACCGGTGGAAGATAAAGGCAATATAGTGGGTATAATTACATATTCCGATATTGGCAGAACACTTGCCAGTGGAAAGATGAATCTAAAGGTCAGGGAGATCATGACCAAGGAGATCATTTCAGTAGATGGCGATACACCACTCTATGATGTTGTCAAGGTCTTTGATGAAAAGAAGGTAGGAAGAATCATGGTCACCGACGGCGGCAGACATATAGGGACCGTTAGTAAAACTGATGTACTCCACGAAATAATCCTTCATTAGATTGACTGATTCATTTTTTATCGTACACTCTTATACCGTCATGATCGATCCTTAATATCCTGTGATATGGGATTGATGTACCGTCCGTGGTCTCGAAAAAAGACCTGCCAATTGTTCGAAGGGACGATCCCGGTATTGCCTTTGTGTCACCGGGTGCGCCTCTATGTATATAGTATATGGTGCAATGCTTGATATCCAATCCTTTCCATTTGATCTCGTTAAGGATGTCCCTGGGTCTTCTTGATTTTATAGTGTGCATGTCATTCCAATCGAATACTCTTCTTATCAAATACACTTCTCATCGAATACACATCATATCAAATACACTTCTCATCGAATACTCTTTCCACCAAATACCGATAATTTGATGAATTACTATGTCGTAAATGATGAACAATAAAAAAGTTTTCTGGGTTGAACTATATGAAACATGAATTAATGGAAATCTTATGCTGTCCAATGTGTAAAGGTGATTTAGTGCTTACAGTAGATGAAGAGGACGATAAAGAGATAATCAAAGGATCTCTTTTCTGTGGGAAATGCAATGAACATTACCCCATAGAGGACGGCATTCCAAACATGCTACCTCCCGATTTAAGGGAATAACTACAGAGGTACTTAACAGTGCAGCAGATACATATAAACAGGAACAAGATAAACTCGATCGAGTTCGATAATTCTGAGATCACTATACCGCTTGATCCAGGGAATGAATGCAGCATTGAACTGCCAATTATTAATTACGGTAGTCCTACCCATGTGTATCTGTCTGTAAGCGATGAACTTAGAAAGAACGTCAGGTTCCTGTATGATAATGTCTATGTGGCAAACCAGGAATTGGCACCTGTTGTGATCAAACTTCCTGCTGATCTCACCACACTTCAAGGTGAAATAAAAGTTACAACCGGATATGGGTCCCACACAGAATCATTCAAGGTGATCATTGGTGAAATACCAGTAGTGTCCAAACCCAAGTCAGTTATCGATGTTGATGAAAGACTGGCCCTTCCGAATTACGGGCAGGACAGGACATCATCCAGGGAGAATTGGGATGTTGATCCAAGTAAAAATCCGGATAAGAACCGAAAAAGAGAGATATCATTTAGTTTTCCAGATACGCTCATCCTGCCTTTGCTTATGATACTGCTTGTGGTGGTTATTCTGCTGGTCACATTTGTCTTTAACTTGATACATGTGATGTATGGAGCCCTGGCAGTTTCCATTTTAATAATAATATTTATGGTATATGCCGGAATGCATTTACTGACAAAAAATAATTGAAAAATATGAGGTATTAGAGAACATGAAATATGTTATCGTAACCGGGGGTGTGATGAGCGGACTTGGTAAGGGAATAACAGCCGCATCAATGGGACGTATACTGAAGAACAAAGGTTACGATGTAACGGCCATCAAGATCGACCCTTACATCAATATTGATGCAGGGACCATGAGTCCTTTCCAGCACGGCGAAGTATTTGTCTTAAAGGACGGCGGCGAGGTTGACCTGGACCTGGGTAATTATGAAAGGTTTCTTGATATCGAACTCACCCGGGAGCACAACATCACTACAGGTAAGGTGTACCAGACAGTTATCAATAAGGAGCGCAGGGGAGATTACCTGGGCAAGACCGTACAGATAATTCCTCATATTACAAACGAGATAAAGGAACGGTTGAGGAATGTAGCCAAACAGAGCGGCGCCCAGATATGTCTTATTGAAGTTGGCGGTACGGTGGGCGATATCGAGAGTATGCCGTTTTTAGAAGCTGTCAGGCAGCTGCATAATGAAGAGGATGTGGAGGATGTAGTCTTCATCCATGTAACCCTGGTGCCCATGGATGCCCAGGGAGAGCAGAAGACAAAACCGACCCAGCATTCGGTTAAAGAACTGCGGCAGTTAGGTCTTCATCCGGATTTGATAGTTACCAGATGTATAAAGCCTATACTGCCCGGTACCAAGGAAAAGATCTCCCTGTTCTGTGATGTACCGGCAAAGGCAGTGATAAGTGCCCATGATGCCGAGGATATTTATATGGTGCCCCAGCAGTTGGAAAATGAAGGTGCAGCCGATTACCTGTTGACCAAACTGGGACTGAACTCCAAGGATGACAATAAAGAGTGGGACCGGATGGTGGAAAAGATGCGCTCGACCAGCGGTTCTGTGGACGTTGCCGTGGTTGGTAAATATACTGACCTGGAAGATTCGTACTTGAGCATCAGGGAGAGCCTGAAGCATGCGGGTATTGAGGTTGGGTGCAAGGTGAATGCTTCCTGGCTGGATGCCGAGGATTTCGAGAATGAACCTGAAACTATCAACCAGCTCGCAAAGTATGACGGAATACTTGTGCCCGGAGGTTTCGGGGTGCGCGGCACTGAGGGTAAAATCGCTGCAGTAAAATATGCCAGGGAGAACGATAAACCGTACCTGGGACTGTGTCTGGGCATGCAGACTGCGGTTATCGAGTTTGCCAGGAATGTGCTTGGGTATGAGGATGCCAACAGTTCGGAACTGGCTTCTACTGACCATCCGGTGATTGACCTGCTGCCTGAGCAGGAGGGTGTGGTGGACATGGGTGCCACAATGAGGCTTGGTGATTATTTTGCTGAACTGACACCGGGAAGCC
>CBDUUM010000025.1:0-13322 GCA_965370445.1 uncultured Methanosarcinales archaeon | reverse complement strand
TGAAAGCAGCACGTGCAGGTATACCCATGGTGGTGACAAAAGCTGCCCCCCTTAACAGTGGTATCGAAACTGCCTTACGTACAGGTATATGCCTTGTGGGGTTCGCAACTCCAGGCCGTATGATGGTTTTTTCGAATCGATGGCGTATTGATGGGTATTGAACCGGAGAATCCGGGAAATATGTAAAAAGGAGAAACAAACATGAAAGGACTGATCCCCGCCGCCGGT
Organism: uncultured Methanosarcinales archaeon; assembly: GCA_965370445.1. Taxonomy (GTDB): domain Archaea; phylum Halobacteriota; class Methanosarcinia; order Methanosarcinales; family Methanocomedenaceae; genus Methanocomedens_A. Next base: position 13,094 of record CBDUUM010000025.1, on the reverse strand, counting down.
ATGGGCACCAGGCTAAAACCATACACCAACGCCATCCCGAAAGAACTGCTACCCATAGGCGGCAAGGCCGTCATCGAACACGTTATCGATGCCTTCAGGGAAGCGGATATCACAGATATCACCATCGTGGTGGGTTGGAAGAAGAACGCTATACTGGACTACCTGGGTTCCGGACAGCGTATGGGTGTGAACCTGACTTACGTAGTGCAGGATGAGAGGCTGGGCCTTGCCAATGCCATATATGCCGGCCGTCATGTTGTGGGAAACAGTACATTTGCTGTGATACTGGGCGATAATTTCTTTTATCCAAAGACCTTCCTGCGCGACCTGCGAGAGTTCCACCAGCAACAGGGGGCCGATGTGACCCTGGGAGTGACAGACATCCAGGACACCACCCGCCACGGCATCATTGCATACCAGGGTATGGACGTGACTGATATTGTAGAAAAACCCAGTCCGGAAGATGCACCCAGTATGAAGGGATCTGCTGGCATCTATATCATGAGTGCTGAAGTGTTCGATACCATATCCCTCATTGAGCCCGGTGTGAATAACGAGTACCAGCTGGCCGATGCCTTCAATTTGATGATAAAGCGGGGGCGTAAGGTTGTATTCCAGGATATTCCCGGCTACCATATAGATGTAGGGACGCCCGAAGACCTGCGTGAGGCAAACCGATTGTATTACCTGCGGGAAAAGTGAGGTTACCTGTTCCTGTAATGTATGAAATTGTAGATTAAAATAGATGGCACCACCAGCACGATGAAGTAGGGTATATAGTGCTGGACCGGCCCCAGGTACTGAATTACAGTATCAGCGGTCACAGCCCAGAACATGGAAGCAATCAGGGACGCAGTGGCTACCACAGGTATGATCTCCCGCACAGAGAAACCCAGGAGTTTTGCAAAACATGCAGTTGCAAGTCCTCCTGTCATCTGGAACGGAATAAAACAAACGATGAAAAGTCCTACGAGGCCGAACTTATGCATCACACCACTTTTATTTGAAGTGATTTTCTCTGAGAAATTCATGAACGGTGCCAATAGCGGGAACTGCTTCAACTCCTCATGGAATAATACAAATATAGGTAGACCTACCAACAAGGCACCGATATCAGATATGAAACTGACCAATATCAGCAAGTGAATGGACATCTCCTGGGAGGCACCATGCAACATAGCGAACTCCCGGCCAGACAGCAACTGGGTACTGAAGACCAGTAGCAACTCCCCCAGCAGTCCAAATTGGTGAAATATTAAAAGCACTATTGAGACCGATATCACTCCTGTTATGAATACTCCTATAAGAAAGCGGTCCGAGTCTGATTTTTCGATGCTCATATTATTTTCACGGTTTTGCTATGCGCCATCGTATCAGTACACCGTTGTCCATTTGTTCCATTGACACAAGTTCCAGCCCGGCAACATCCGTATTATCAGCAAACCCTGCACCGTCAACCAGTGTGGGTGCGTCCTTGCCTCCAAGGAACAGGGCACCAATATAAGTAAAAACTTCATCCACCAGTCCCTGGGATATCAATGACCAGTTCAGGGTCGCCCCCCCTTCTACCATCAGTGTACCAATACCGAGTTCCTTCAATTCGGACATAAGTGCCACAAGGTCCACCCTGTCCCTGCCAGCTGTGATTATCCTGGCTTTTTTCTTAAGTTTTTCGACCCTGTCATCAGGTGCCGTTTCACTTACTGCGATTATCCTCTCACCTTCACCCTTCTTGAAAATATCGGCATCCAGCGGGGTTCTTGCCATACTGTCCACTACAATCCTTACCGGATTCTCACACCCTATACGTTCCTTGCGATTACTTCTTAAGTCCCCGGATTTAACTGTAAGGCTGGGGTCGTCTGCCAGTACAGTGCCTATGCCTACCATTACGGCATCGGCATCAGCACGTAAATGGTCCACCCTCTCAAAATCATTTGCTCCCGAAATCCTGACCTGTTCGCGTTTGTATGTGGAAATCTTACCGTCTGCTGACATGGCCGCATTAATAAATGTATAAGGACGCATCATTCCTGAATTACCTCCAGTGTATATATCATTGATTATGCGATGAGTATGTAGGTGAACATCAAAGGACTAACTCATATAAAAGTATTAATATCCCCTTCATGCCCACACTGTCCCATAGCAGTTAAGATGGTACGTAAAGTTGCCAACTCGCGATCATATGTCATTGCGACAGAAACCCCAGTGGCCACTCCTGAAGGGTATAACAAGGCAAAGTCGCAGCCTTGGGTATAGACCCAAATAAAGAGTATAACTGGATCATGGACGGTAAGGGACTCACCGCCCTACGTGAGCGGAGATAAAATTATTTTTTCAAAGCTTCGGCGATTCTTTCGGGCAGGGTGTCAAGTTTATCATTCATACTATGTAATACCTGCGTATTTTCTTTTAGTAATGCGGTGTGCTCGGTTAATGTTGAACTTTGGTCTTTTAGTAATGCGGTATGTTCGGTTAATGTTGAACTTTGGTCTTTTAGTAATGCGGTATGTTCGGTTAATATTCCAATGCCTTTATCAAACCGTGTCATGTACTCCAAAACATCATCCACGGCAATCCTGCCAAATGGTGACGGCAGGGCGATATCTTCAATAATCTCAATGGTGTCTATGGTAGTGTTGGGGCGGTTTGACTTCAAATCATGAATAAATTCGTTTAAAACAGGTTCCAGACCACTAGCCATAACTTTAACTGATCCATCCACATCATTAAAAACAAACCCTGCTAATCCTCTGGCTCTGCCGTGAGCTTCTACAATCTCCCTATATCCTACCATCTGGACGTGATTGGTTATTGTTGCATATATGCTTTTCATTGCAGCTGACATCTAATCTCTTTTTGAACTTGTTAGTATTATAGTTTTTTGGTGTTCGCTGCCCTGGACTTCGGGCTGGGCTTCATGGTGTGCCTGATTTGGCAGGCATCGGCTTATTGTCGTGCCGCCGATACATATAAATTATAGATTGCTGTTTGTAGATTATATTTCAATGAGCTGATACATTGAAGCTGATGGTAATCTTTTCAGTCCTGGCATAACCATATCAAGGAATTCATGAGGTAATTAAATGAATATAGAGTACGGCGTTAAGACAAATAAAAGACCAAATCTTGTGAAGGACTTGGTACCTGGAGATATTCTCCAGGTGGGGTCTGAGGAAAATGGAGATGTTTTCAAAGTAGTCAAGATTAATAATAAAGAATATCTATTCCAGCAGAAAAACACCGAGGCTGCTTATGCTTTCAGTCGTGGTGTAATGAACCAGAAGATCATGGACTTCGATGGACTTTATGATGCATACTATATCGTCACGCATGAAGACCTTGAACAATAGGTGCAAGCAGGCTGTCCAAAAGAACAAAATCCCCCCTTTAGGAGGATTTTCTTGACTGAAGCTTCGAAGAAGCTGAAGATTAGAAAATGTGAACGAAGTGAGCATTTTCGATACATCAAGTTATACTTGATTATACTATTAAAAAGTCACTTGTATCAGGAAAAACCATTTTACAGTTTACAAAAATTCAAATAATAACCTATGAAATCCCATGTATTTGCCTTGAAACCAGTGAATTTATGGGATCAAAATTTGCATCAATCATATTTTTTATGCCATTTTTCATGTAATCCGCAGTAACATTGATCGGGTCAGCTAGTTCACTGATTCCAACGTTTATCTGTTTCTTATCAGGCCTATGATCACGGCTGTATCCTTATTTGCCTAGAATTGACTATCCACCCAAAACTTATTTCACACCCAACAAAAGGGAAATGTTTAATTACATATGGTTACAATGTAATTATCATGGAAAGTGTGCAAATCAGGATCGGCGATGAATATATCAATATTTTGAAGGAATTGTCCGAAACACTTCACTCATCCAGGTCAGAGGTTGTTAGAAGGGTAATGGAAGTAGGGGTAAAAGATCTACGCATGAAAATAGCTATGGAAAAATATCTGGATGAAGAATTTTCATTGTGTAGAGCTGCTGAATTCGCTGATGTTTCAATCCAGCAAATGGCTAAATACCTTGCACAAAAAGGTATTCCTTTTTTCAAGCAGAGTATTGAAGAGACAATGAGAGATGCAAAAGAAGCTGAAGGCTGGCTTAGTGATGCGGATATTAATTGATTCATCGACTCTCATTGCCCTGGCTAAGATCGGCGAACTTGGCATACTTAAGCGAATCTTTGGGACTATACATATTACGACTAAAATCAAGGATGAAATCCTGAAAGCCGACAGTCCTGAAGAAGAAATTATAAAGGAAGCACTCGATACATGGATCCAGGTGCTTGATTTTAAAGGGGATCCAGTTGTACTCAGGAAATATGGACTTGACCTTGGGGAGGCGAGTTTGTTCCTGGTTGCAAGCTCGAATGATAGACTTATTCTTGATGAATCTAACGCAAGACGATTTGCAGAATCAAATGGTTTGAGATATACAGGTCTTATAGGACTACTCGTTGCATCTGTAAAAACTGATAAGATACCAAACGAGAGGGCAATTGAAATACTCGATAAGCTGACAAAGGGAGATTTCCGGGTTAGTTCTGATCTTTATGTTTGGGCACGCGCAGAGATAACCAGATTCCAAATATAAATTTTTATAGTTAGGGCCATGGCGGCACCCACCAACAACCGAGGCCGCCACTCACACACCACCCCCCAACCCACGCTCAGCGCATGAGCATCCGCACCCGGTCCGCAGCACTATAGCTGTGCAGCCGGGCAAGTGCAGGAGGAGCAGCGCAGGCGAGTGGAAATATTGGGAGGTGGGAGAGGGAAGGAATGAATAGGGCTGGATTTCTGCAGAAATTAACCGCAGATGAACGCAAATAAACGCAGATTGAAGGTTGCCGTTCATTGTTTCACCGCAAAGAGCGCAAAGTTCGCAAAGACATTGTAACCTTAACTTTGCGTCCTTTGTGGTGCAGTATTTCATAAAAATTATATTTTAACAGCCATGGCCGCCGCCGGCAGCAATCTCCAACACCCGAGGCCACCGCCCGCATACTCCACTCCCAACCCATGCTCAGCGCATGAGCGGAAAGGAGGCAGGCTGGAATTATTTCAATTTCATTATTAACCGCAGATAAACGCAGATGAACGCAGATAACGGCCATTATGGATTTTAATTTTGATTATACGGTATAAATTTAAGTATAATCGTATCCACTTAAAATCCAAGGGTAATTTAAAAATTATCAGACAGGATTTACAGGATAGACAGGATACGAGACAACATTAATATCCTGTAAATCTTGTAAATCCGGTCAAAACACCATGCTTTTTGAAGTGGATACAATCGAAAGTATATCCAGAGAACGCCGATGATGGCGGCTGGAAAAACCGATTATATTTGGTCAATGGAGGAACTTTTGACGTTTCCTTATTCAAGAACATCAGTAAATTAACAGGTCAACATCAACTACTCTGGATACATGGATACTCCTGCACGTGCTGCCCGACCTGTGCACTATACCCCACCCACCCTTACCACACCAATCCTTGTGTACCAAACCCACCCTTGTGTATCTGTGTTATCCTGATGCCCTCACAATCCAAAAGGAATAATTTATCACTAATTCTGAGTACATAGTACTGATGACGGAAGAGCCCATGGAATGGGCAGAAAAGTACCGCCCTAAAAACCTTACCGAAGTGGCAGGCCACCGTACCATTATCAATGACCTGGTCAGTTGGGCCAACAAATGGGAAACGGGAGTACCAAAGGACAAGGCACTGATATTCTACGGCAAGCCCGGAGTTGGGAAGACCTCAGCCGCTTATGCCCTGGCCTACCAGATGGAGTGGGACGTAATAGAATTAAACGCCAGCGACCAGAGGACTGCAGGCATCATCCAGAAGGTTGCAGGTTCTGCCAGCCGGATGGGTACCTTTGACGGCACATCAGGACGGCGGCTCATCATACTGGACGAGGCAGACAACCTGCATGGCAACTATGACCGCGGCGGTGCCAGGGCCATCATCAATGTGGTCAAAGGCACATCCCAGCCCGTTATACTAATCGCAAATGAATTTTATCAAATGGACCCGGCACTGCGGCTGGCCTGCAAACCAGTCCAGTTCAGGACAATAAACAGCACTACTATTGTATCTGCACTAAAAGCAATATGCAAAAATGAAGGTATAATGGTGGGCATCGGGGTCATAGATACTATTGCTGGCAATGCCAACGGCGACCTGCGCAGTGCTATCAACGACCTGCAGGCCATGTCCATAGGTAAGCACGAACTGGAAGTAGATGATATTATCACAGCACCCAGGGATGTAAAAGAAACAGTGTTCAAGTTAATGGATCATGTGTTCAAAGCCGCAGATATGAGATCTGCCCAGCAGGCTGCCTGGCAGGTGGATGAAAGCCCTGATAACCTGATAAACTGGATCGACGAGAACCTCCCCATCGGGTACAAGGATCCACATGATATGGCTGCCGGTTATTTCCAGCTTGCCAGGGCCGACCAGTTCCTGGGCAGGGTGCGCCGCAGGCAGAACTACGGTTTATGGCGTTATGCCAGCCTGTTGATGACCGGGGGTGTATCGGCTGTCAGGACCCACAGCCATTCGGGCTATAATAAATACCAGGCCCCCCAGTTCTGGAGAAAACTGGGGCAGACCAGGGCAAAGCGCAATATAAGGGATTCACTTGCCGGGAAGATCGGGGGAATATGTCATGTATCAGTTGCCTATGCCAGGACTGACCTGATATGGTTCTTCAAACATTTAATGAAAAGCAAGGTTCATTCGGTAGGACTGGCTGCTGAACTGAAACTTGATCCCGATGAGATCGCATTCCTGATGGATACTAAACCAACCACAAAGAAAGTGGGCAAGATATACGATGAGGCACAGCAATTGATCAAGGACGAAATCGAGCACGATATTGAGGTGTTTGGTGGATTTGGCCAGGAAAAAACAGACAAAGTGCAGCTAAACCGTTTATTGGAATTTAATGAAACCGAAGAAACAGAAGGAACCGAAGAAACAGAAGGAACCGAAGGAACTGAAGGAACTGGTGGAACAGAAGGAAAAGATGAAACGGATGTTAACCACACAGATGTCGATAATGTAGACTCTGTTGCAAAAGAGGAAAAAAACCAGAGTTCTTTGTTTGATTTTTGAGGTTTACGGATGAGAGGAAAACTGATCACGCTTGAAGGGATTGACGGTTCAGGAAAATCCACGATCCTAAAACGATTACATCATCATTTCCAGGATAACCCTGATGTGGTTTTTACCAGGGAACCTACCAGTGGCTGGATAGGGGAAGCAGTATACCGTGCAATAAAATCCGAGACTGACCCCCTGGCAGAACTATTCCTGTTCATTGCAGACCATGCCCACCACTTGAGCACTACAATAGAACCTGCACTGGAAGATAACAGGATAGTGATCTCAGACAGGTATTCGGACAGCAGGTATGCGTATCAGGGGGCCACCCTGAAAGGAACTGTAGACCATCCCTTGGAATGGGTAATGGGACTTCATGAAGGCTGGACTGTAGTGCCAGACCTTACTATTTTGCTGGATGTCAATCCCGCAATTGCCATTACTAGGGTAGGTAAGCGCGATCACCAGACCAAGTTCGAAAAGATAGCATTTCTGGAACTGGTTCGCAGCAATTATCTCAAACTGGTTGAAAAGGAGCCGGACCGGTTCCTGGTAGTGGATGCAGGACTGCCCATTGAAGAAGTAGAAGATATTGTGCTGTCTGCCATTAGCGAACTGTGATGAGAGAACTGTGAAGACGTGATTGTTTTAAGTGCAATAAGACCAGAATAACATATTCTGTGGTGGTGGTGGGCTGACCCCGCTTTCTCAAGGAGTCCCTTGAGGGAATTTCCCTTGATTTATTTACCCCACACAAGTGCAGTGCAATTGTGCCAACGTAGCTTTCAATGAAGGATCACCGATCATCCGGTTTAAGAGATCTTAGTGGATCCCATGCCTTTCACAACATTGATGACCGATCAACACCACGTATTATATTCATGTGCTGACTGACCACCCGGTCCTTCACTACCAGCCCACCTGACTCCAGTGTCGTCAGTATTCTCACTGATACACACAACTGGAGTAATTAGGTATGTTATCCTGAAAATTAATATATTTTTTGGTAACAAAATTGGTAACAAGATTGATAATAATCAAGGTACCCTGTCAAGGTATCCTGGCAAATGTGACATAGCCCGAATGTCCAACCCTGATCGTAGACGGGCGTGTCCCTCTTTCGCTAAAGGATATTTCACGCTGGGTACATTCAAAGGTGACCACTTCTTCAAGTTCGATCATATTGATGGCCTGGCGCACATCCTTTGCCTGTTCCATAAATGGTGAGAACACAACGCAAAATCCGCCCGGGTTCAACACTTCAGGCACAAACGGCACAACCTCAGATGCATGGTGCAGATCAAGGGTGACCACATCAAAGGTCTCATCAATTGAATGGATCTCCTGAACTATATCCCCATATCGCACCTCCACATTATCAAGACCTGCAAGGGCGATATTAGACCTGGCTACATCCAGGAAATCCTGCCTGACCTCATAAGATAGCACCCTTTTTGCCACAAGTCCGAGATAAATAGCAAGGATGCCCGAGCCAGTGCCTGCATCCAGTACAGTGTCTTGTTTATTTAGGCCGGTGTGGGATATGATCATCCCGATGTCCTTTGGATTTACAGGTGCTCCGGTTCTTTTTAACTGGTTGAAAAAATCAGGTGCCCTTGGTCGCCGTGTCTTTAATTCAAATCCGAGGTGCGATGCAATTGAATCCCCGTACTCCATCTCAAGCAATCGGTCCAGCTTGAACACGCCCACTTCTGTATGCAGGTCCCCGTTCCCTGCCGTTACAAAGTAGTTCTTACCGCTGCCTTTTAAAAGTACCGGATCCCCTTGTTTCAAAGTATATCACGCACCAGTGGAACGATCTGGGTAATATGGTCGATCACTGCATCTGATTCGCGGCACAATCTTTCAGGTCGTGAATTTCGCTGCTGGACTGTCAACACAGCAAAATCGGATTCCCTGAATGCCATTATGTCATTAATAGCATCTCCTACCATAACGACCTTTTCATATGATAGTTTCAGTTTCCTGATGATCCTGCATTTACGCTGCGGAGTTAAAAGCCCGAAGGTATGCTCCTTCTTGACACCGATACTTCTTGACACCATTTCAACATCCTCCTGCTTATCACCTGATGCAATAAATATGTCCGCACCTAACGCTTCAAGCTGGGATACCACATCCTTTGCTTCAGGATACGGGCATCCGCCGGTACTCAATGTATATGGGATGCAATTTCGGGCCATATCGACCATCAGGCCCACGCCCAAATATTGCTTATTATCACAGCGATCCCATACTGCTTCCAGCACTTCCTGGAGGTCAGATACCAGTGCTAAGGAATCAGAACTGATGATGGAGTGTGCCTCATCAATACTCAATGATTTTTTGCTGCAACCAATATCGATCTCAACCTGTAATTCCTCAATGCATCGATGTATTGGATAACTCCCGTCCATCTGCATCAACTGTTCTGGCTCAATGTGCAGAATAATAATGGCAAAATTTGGATCAGTTCCTGCAAGGTCAGTTGTTACAATATCATAATAAGTGGAGCCATCCCTGAGGTCCTTTGCTGCCCTGTGCATGTGTAAAAGTGTGCCCGCACTGTCAAAGACCACTGCTGTTTTTGCCATATAGAGGTCCATTTGGAATTATTCTTAATTATCCTTTGTGACCAGCAGGGACTGCCCCGTCATCTGGGGCGGCACATCCAGGTGCAGCAGTTCCAGCATGGTGGGGGCGATATCTGCGAAAATACCGTCCCGCAGGTCCACATCCATACCTGATACAAATACCAGGGGCACCCGGTTGGTGGTATGGGTAGTATGCGGGCTCTTATCCTCGTAGTAGATCATCTGCTCACAATTGCCGTGGTCTGCCGTGATAATGGCAACGCCGCCCGCATCCACTACTGCCCGGACTACCCTGCCCAGGCATTCGTCCACAGCCTCTACGGCCTTGACGGCAGCATCCATAACGCCAGTGTGCCCGACCATATCCGGGTTGGCAAAGTTCAGTATGATCACATCGTAATCGCCTGATACTATATTTTCTACAACAGCATCTGTGACCTCATAAGCACTCATGTCAGGTTTCAGGTCATAGGTTGCCACGTCTGGAGAATGTATCAGTATCCTGTCCTCTCCTTTGAAGGGTTTTTCCACACCGCCGTTAAAGAAGAACGTTACATGGGCATATTTTTCAGTCTCTGCAATATGAAGCTGGTTTTTTTTGTTTTTTGACAGGTATTCCGCCAGTGTGTTGTCAATGTGTGCAGTCGGGAAGGCTATTGGGAGATCAAATGTCTCATCGTATTGGGTCATGCAGACGAAATGGATATTTGACTCTTTTTGTCGCTCAAACCCTGAAAAATCCTGCATTGTCAAAGCCCTGGTAAGTTCCCTTGCCCTGTCAGGTCTGAAATTAAAGAATATCACGGAATCATTATCCTGTATGGTGGCTGTCGGATGGTTCCCTTTCAGTATAACGGTGGGTTTCACAAATTCGTCATTTTCCCCCCTCTCATAGGCAGCCCTTACCGCACCTCCTGCATCGGGTGATGTCACGCCTTTGCCAGGTACCATGGCATCATAGGCAAGCTGTACACGTTCCCACCTGTTGTCCCGGTCCATTCCATAATAGCGACCGCCGATTGTGGCAATTTTTCCTGTGCCAAGTGTTCGCATCATGTCTTCGGTCCGTGTGATATATTCCCCTGCACAGCGCGGCGGGACATCCCGGCCGTCAAGGAATGCATGGACGAATACCTTTTCAAGTCCTGCATGCTTTGCCATCTCCAGCAGTGCAAACAAGTGCTCGATATGACTATGCACTCCCCCATCAGAGAGCAGCCCCATTAAATGAAGTGATGAACCGTTTGTCAGTGCATGTTCAACCGCACCGGTCAGTACCTTATTAGAAAAGAAATCGCCATCCGTAATCGATTTATCTATCCTTGTTATATCCTGGTATACCACGCGACCACTACCCAGGTTCAAGTGACCGACTTCACTATTTCCCATCTGGCCCAGGGGAAGTCCAACTGCCTCGCCTGAAGCTTCCAGCGTGGAATGGGGATATTTTCCCACCAGGTAGTCCATCACCGGTGTATCAGCATTGGCAACCGCATTTCCTTCAATCTCAGGGTTTATACCCCAGCCATCAAGTATGACAAGAATGAGCGGTTTAGAAATGCTTTTTTCCATCTTTTCTTTTTGAACCATCCGTAGTATCCTCAATAATTGTGTTACATATTACTATATATTTTCTTGACGTATAGAAAATTATAAACGCATTTCGGTATCGACATACGTAATTTTTTTAGTTTTCAATCAAATCTTTTGACAGGATTTACAGGATAAACAGGATTGAATCGTATCCTGTCAATCTTGTAAATCCTGTATGAAATTTCTATTTTTTTAAGTAATCCAATTTAACTTAATTTTATATCACTTTAAGTAATCCCTTAACTGTAACCTGAATATTTTCAACCACCACAGACCACTCATAGCCAGTTCATTCACTGGCTTTATTCGCTTCTACTATGGCCCTTCTACCTTCTTCCTGGTTCTTGTCCATGAAACACCTGGAAGCACAGGCCATCAGTTTCTCTTTAGTAGGAGACGTATTAGAACGCTCATATGATTCAAGGCCCCGGTAGGTCCAACCTTCCTCAAAACACCTGTCACCACAAAGAGTAAGCAACTCATCACCCGGCGTCTTATTTGCTTTTTCATAGGCCTCCAGCCCGGGATATAGCTCCCCTTTTTCAAAACACTTGTTGCCGCAGATAAGCAGCTCCTCTTCCGGCACTTCCTCACCTGCCGCCTTAAAGGCATCCAGGGCCTTGTAAAGCTCTACCTCCTGCAAGCATTTGCGTCCCGCCTCAATGAGCCTGTCTTTCGGGAGTGGTAATCCAAGGAATTTTATTGCATTAATAGCCGAATATATCTGCCCTTCCTCAAGATATCTATCGATCCAGCCAAAGAGCATATCGTCAGGCAGCTCGACCCCGGCAGCTTTTGAACCTTCCACAGCTTTCGAAAGCCATCCTTGGTCAAGATATTGGAAAATATAACCATTGATCTCCTCTTCAGAAAGTTGGCCCCCCATCTCCTTTGAAATATCTATAGCCTCAGCCATCCGGCCTTTTTCCAGGAGGTTTTTAAGGTAAGCGGTAAGTTTTTCATCGTTCATTTTGTTATTCATTTTATCAATTTCTAGTCTAATTGACTGACATTTAAGTGTTGCCGTCTGATTATATCACGATCTTTAACCTAAAGTATCCTGGCCCGCTATAGTACTTTCCTGTCACTCACGCACTTTCGTTTTTCAGGACGAATTGCCGCCACTTGACCAGCAGTACCAGACTGATAATTCCTACTAAGATCATTCCTTGTGTTGGATCAGGGTTGATGCTTTTATCCAGTTCATGAATTGGTGCCAGAAGTATGAATAACAGTAATGAGCCGGAAATAAATGATACAATATGGCGTTTTGTTACGTTTACATGCAAAATCTGGTATACGGCAAATAACAATGCCAGTGCAACTATAAGACACTGGACTGCAAGGGTGATATGGGCAGGCACTTCACCTCCTGCTAAGGCATCAGGTAATAATAGGTTCAATACCTGAAACATAAAACCAGAGACTGCAAAAAGCATTGGTGAAAACAGCAACACCTTGTTATTTTGTATGCGGCTGTCCCTGTACTTGTATGCCAAACGAAATAGTAAGAACACCACAATTAAACCGGCTACCAATAATAATGGATTGGGATAATAAGGCACCATCTCATTATTCTCCCATGTTCCAAAGAAGACCATACCCAGTAATGTTACGAAGGTTATTCCGGCAGAAGCAAGAATAATCCCTCTTCTTTTCAGCACCGGGACATTCCTGTAATCCGGTCACAGCATGTCTATTATTACAATGGGTACCAGTGTACTCAGTGTAGCATGGTAAAAAATAAGTTTAA
>CBDUUM010000024.1:0-13343 GCA_965370445.1 uncultured Methanosarcinales archaeon | reverse complement strand
CTGCAGCTGCCCGGTAAGAGCTCCGGCCGAATTCCAAAGGCTGCCAGGTCTCAAGCTGCGTGCTGCTTGTCCGGCCTTCGGTTGATCGGAGGGCTGCCGCCGGTGGCGGGCAGGGGCAAACCATAATTTAAAGAGGTGATGAGTTTATTAACAAAGTTGGAAGTGTATATGCTATGACCAAAGAAAGTGAAGATTTGGTGGCGTATTGCGGTTTGTACTGTGGAGATTGTCATGGGTATACTGGCCGTGTAGCTGATCTGGCCAGGGACCTGCGGAAGGAGCTCAGGCAGACACGGTATGATTTATTTGCAAAAGAGATGGCCAGCTCTCCCTATGGTAAAAGCTACAAACATTATGATGAATGCTATGAGGTCTTAGGCCAGATGGTTAAATTCCGCTGTAAAAGAGGCTGCCGAAAAGGCGGAGGCAACCCATCCTGCAAAATAAGAAGGTGTGTTCAGAAAAAAGAACTGGACGGCTGCTGGGAATGTTCGGAATTTGAAACGTGTGAAAAACTGGACTCACTTAAACCAGTCCACGGAGATGCCCACAAGAAAAATCTAAGGCGGCTTAAGAAAGGCGGCAAAAACGAATTCATAGCTGGAAAACACGACTGGTATACCAAAGCCAAGGAATAACACACATCTAACAAAAGGAAGGAAAACTCGTGGCCGTCCCGGGAGTAGGTAGGGGAGGGAAAAGCGTACCAAGCTAAGGTTAGGGCGGGCTCCCCCCTCCCTGGCTGTATGTTTTGATGTAAAGCCATGATTTATGGGGCACTACAAATAAAACAGTTGGAAAAATTGTTGAAAGGAAGATCATTTCAGGAAAATATAATAAGATTAATAATTAATAATCAATAATGCAGTTAAATACATTCGAAAACAGGTGGTAAATAATATGGAATATTCTGAAATGTCACGAAAATTAGTAGATATCCTGAAGTTAAATGGAAAACCAATAGCAGTTTCACTTTTAACAAGAAAAGAAGACATTCCTGAGGGAATGGAAGAAATTACCGAACCGGTTAGATATTGTCAAATGTTACAGAATGCCAGGTTCAATGATGCAATAACATTAGCAGTGGAAGAACAACATTCGTGCAAAGGAGGCGCGGCTGCTATTGGACTTAGGGATTATCCTGAAAATATCTCAAGTGGAGCACTCTATTATGATAAACTTGGTAAAGAAATATCCCTCGGCATTGCCAAACGAGTAGTAGATAATATGCCCAGGCCAACACCAGGGTCAATAGTCAATACCATAGTTGCCCCGCTTGATAACACCCCTACACAACCCGATGTTATTGTGGTTATGGCAAATGTGCTTGCTGCAAGACGGATCGTTCAAGCCGTGATCTATAGACACGGCGGACGGGTGACCTCAAACTTTGCAGGTATCCAGTCAACATGTGCTGATGCTACAGGTTCGCCTTATACGACCGGTGAATTAAATGTCTCTATTGGCTGTGACGGAGCTGCTAAGAATGCAGGCCTTAAAGATGATGAACTGGTAGTTGGTATCCCGGCAGAACTCTTGGAAGATATTGTAAACATTTTAGATTCCAAGGCCCAGGATTGGGATGACTGGATGCGCCAATAACCCTGCAAAGAAATCCATACAATAATTCCCGTATTTCTGAAAACTGAATAATCCCGGTGAGATTATTCAGTTTATGATTAATACGGGATTGTCGAAAAATCCTTATTCTGAGAATTTCAGAAATCTCACTTACATGACTGATATACAAATAAAACCGAACCATATATCACTTCACCTGTATCACGCCAACCAGTGCGACCCAAAGAAATGCACAGGTAAGAAACTGGCCCGGTTCAAACTTGCCCACCTGCATAAGACACCCCGCAAACTGCCGTCAGGCGCCATATTCCTAAACCCTATGGCGCAGCAGGCACTCTCCCCGGCAGATAATTATAACCGGGGCATAATTGTACTGGATTGCTCATGGGAAGAAGTGGAGCGAATCTTTCCCATGCTGCAAAGGCTGCGCCTTGAACACCGGGCACTGCCGTACCTGCTGGCTGCAAACCCTGTTAATTTCGGGAAACCTTTTAAATTAGGAACTGTAGAAGCTTTTGCTGCGGCACTATATATCCTTGATCATAAAAAGCAGGCAGAAGATATACTTAACAAGTTCAAATGGGGACATACATTCCTGGAATTAAACCGCGAACCTCTGGACGCTTACTCTAAGGCCGGAAACAGTACGGAAGTGGTAAATATCCAGGCTGAATTTATGTGATCACAGTACTCTTGTGGTGGTTTCCAGTTCAATACCATTACGAGTGATATCAAAACTGATGGATTTGTTTGGAACGATCAGGCCCCGCATCTTTCTAACAACAAGACCCCGTTCAATCTGTGACCCTCTTTCCTTAACATAGAATTCAATTATACCATCTGTCAGGTATTTGACCGTATTTAAAGTAATATCATCATGCAGTCCCGCACCAATCACTATCAGGTGTACGCCACCAGTGAGTTTGCCGATGGAAGACATAAGTTCTATAGCCTCGATCACACTGTTTAGATCATATGCCCTGAGGAAATAAGAAATAGAATCGATGATCCCTCTATATTTTGATTCATGATTCTGGCTGACAGTGGTCTTTAACTGGTTAAACGGATCGAATCCAGCTTTAAGGAACTCTTTCGCAGTTATCTTATTACGCAGTTCAGGGGGAAGTATATTGACAAATCTTGGTGTATATGCATCAATTAATTCGACCTTTTGCGTTTCTTCATATTTGTCAATATCCCATCCGAATTGTTTCATGTCTGCTTTAACCTCCACAATTGAACGGTCAGAAGAAAAATAGAAGGCAGACTCACCACTTTCAAGTCCACCATACAAAAATTGTTTTGTAAAAATCTCTGCCCCTGCCCCTGATTCGGCAATTAACAGAAGTGTTGTCCCTGGAGGTATACCTCCACCTAACTGCATATCCAACCCCATTATTCCGGTGGTTACAAGTGGATTATCTGATGAGTCAAAACTAAATTCCATGGTGTCACTCTCATTCATTATTTAATAATTATGGTATTAATAATGTGGTATTAATGATATGATATTAATCGATATGATATTATAATCTTTTTATATATGTATAAAATCATGCTATATTAACCTTTTTGGATTGTAAAATCAAAGACCATGTGCCAGCTTAGGCGCTATGATCATGAATACCAGTGAAGCCAGCATGAGTATTGCAAAGCCCGTAGCAACCTTTCCTGCAATCACACCCATACGTTCCTCATTACCGAACAACCATGCCAGGATGGAATGGAGAGTGTCCCTGAACACATGCCCCCCGTCAAGGGGCAGCATGGGCAGGCAGTTGAACAATCCCACATAGAAATTCATCCATCCTATCCAGAGCAGGGAATTTGCAAGCCAGAATACACCCACACCCAGTGGTACGGCCCACCCAATAGGTTCATAGAACATATAGATCGAGGTATCGAAACCCGCAAAGCTTCCAATGAAGGGATTAGGGAATGGCAATACCAGTAATATAACCCATCCGGCCACGCCTTTCATCATTTGTGGTATCATCTGCAGGAAATGCAGCAGTTCCCTGGCAGGGTATTCCCCAACAGAGACCCCGATGGACCTTGATATAACTATAGTCGAAAAACCGCTGACACCTATGAATCCCTTTTCCCCACCTGAAGGGTTACTTGCCAGGGTAATAGAATAATTGATATCCTCATTGGCAACAAGGGTGTGAATTATTATTTCCTGGCCGGATGTGGTGTTTGCCATAAAATCAAAGAAATCCTGGGTGTCATATATTGGCACATCATCGATCCTGGTAATCAATGTGTCCTCCACAAGTCCGGCTTTTTCACCAGGCATCCCGGGAACAATCTCATTAAATTTCACTCCGCTGATGGTACTATTTTTCTCAATATCAGGCTTCAGCAGCACTTCACTGGTTTTGCCATCTTTTTTAATCGCCAGCTTTACGACTTCATCAACAGGAAGTGAGGCAATGTGTGTGTGGAAAACCGATCCGTTCTCGATTTTCTTATCGTTTATGTGGGTTACCACGGTCATCTCAGTCAATCCAACATCATCGGCAGGTGATCCCAAAACCACATCAGTGATCACCACATTGGACACCGGTGCAATGCTACCTATCACAATGAAGAATAGTACGAACGCCACAAATGCAGTAACAAAATTTGCCATTACACCGGCTGTCAATATCCTGACCCTTTGCCTACGGGTAGCAGTCTTTTGGCCTGGTGTTACTTCATTTTCGCGCCCCTTATCCTGATCCCTTATCCCGAACAGTTGTTCTTCATCGGGTTCTGCAAATCCCCCGATTGGTACCAGTACAAGGATAAGCCCCATTGACTTGACCCTTATATCCTCGGCCTTGCTCATAATGGCATGGGAGAATTCATGGACCACCAGGGTAACGATCAATCCTATGATGCCCCAGACAACAGGGATGAACTCATTTATGCCTGGAATAAGGAATATATTCCTGAGTTCATGTATCTCACTGGGGGGTGGCATGGTCTGTTCATGTAACGAGGTCACCATGAGAATATCAGAGAATATGATCAAGGCGAACATCAAAAACATTCCCAGTAGCATAAGTGGAATGCCCGCATCCCCGAATAGCCTCCAGAAACCTTTTACGCTGGCAATCTTGTCAAGCAATTTCTGTCCCTTTGTAGTTCGTATCATTAATAGCGGGCCATGGTTAGTGATATTGAACCGTTCAAGTATCCCATATTGCTTCAAGATCAGGATGGACTGCCAGTATACTGCAAATATCAGAAGGATCTTCCAATAGGATTCAATAAATGATAAAAAAGGGTTTACCTCGCTCAAATAAAAGGCTCTCCATATTAGATATTATTGTTAATCATAAGTTTTTTAAACTTAAATATACAGTTTAAGATGGGATTATCATGTTCTCTATAGTATATATCACCACTGGCAGTATGGAAGAGGCAAAACAAATTGCAAGGAGGCTTGTGAAGGAAAAGCTTGCCGCTTGCGTAAATATGTTTCCAATTACATCTATCTACAGATGGGACGGTGTCCAGGAGGATAACGAGGTGGCCATGATCATCAAGACCACATATGAACAGCTTGAGAAGATTGAAATCATTGTTAAGGAAATGCACAGTTATACTGTACCGTGTATAATTTCATTCAGCATTGACGGGGGTTCAAGGGATTACCTTGACTGGATCGATGATTGCGTACTGCCGCTTAGAACAATAAGAAAGGATGATATCCCAATATGATATCCCAGGATGATGTTATTTCAACCCGGACCAGTTCATAGTTCAAATGTGGGCATCTCTCTTTTAGGTCCGATCATCATATCCCTGAAACCATTTCTTAAGCCTAATGGGAGAGATGTCTCGTTCTTGATCTCTGAAACAGCCACACCAATTCGTTTCATCTTTTCAGCAAGCCCTTTTTGACTGAATGCCCCCACACGTTCGTCCAGTACATCTTCATTCGTGAAAAACGGGATATAGGCGATCCTCACTCCCTGCCTGAGCATCCTGTTAAGATAATAAAGCACGTTCACCTGTATCTCCATATCATCGATCAGGATATTAGTGCCGGTATATGGCAATCCTCCGCCCAGGATGAAAAGAAACCTGTTTCCCGGACGCATCTCCCATTCTAATTGCAGCAATCTTGCAAGTCCCATATCCAGCCTGCACAGCCCCTCCCCTTTCATGCCCAGGAACTGTTTATAGGGCAATTGCCACTGGTTAAATGGTCCATCTGCTTTATCTCCATAAACAACAATATCTATCTCATCTACTTGCCTGCCAATACTCTCCAGTATTGAGATGGCGGCTATCTTCACAAGATTTTGGGGTGCATATTCCAGCTTGACTTCTTCATCTGTTTTTTCACTTTGCCACTCTGCTGTCATCTGTGCCGAGTTATCTATAAGTATAGCCAGGTTGTTCCGCTGCTTATCTTTTATGTGCATCCTGGAAACAATTGTGTCAAGACGCCGTCCATGTGTACAAATATTCTGGATTGTGCGGTCAATACTGATGATACCGGTCCCGCTGTAGGTCTGGTAGGCAGTCCTTCCGATGAATGGCGGTATATAGAAATTGGTCTTTAAATAAATGTTCCCGATATTTCCGCACTCCCTGACAAGGGAATTTAATGTGAGGTTATGGGGATGTTCCATATATGCAGTGCAACGTACAGTAAGTTCGCCTTCGAGAACAGGCTCATACACTTCAGTTTTATCTTTATTTTTTTTTTTGAACATTTTTTCACAATTGATTCCCTATGGCAAGTGCGATCTCTTGCACAAGTTTTATGGAATACTGGTCTGTTTCGTCAGCTATAACAATTCCCTGGTGCAGGGCAGCATCTGTGAATGTATGCTTGATATCAGAACCCTGCTTGATGGACAGGTCACAGTACCGTGCCATTTTTATCACACCATCAGTAGAAAGGCCCTGGGGCAGGCTCCTGTCCTTTTTCCATGCTTCCCTGGTCTGTTCGGAAAATTCCAGTACAGCTTCCAGGATCTCTCCAGGAAGCATTGGAGTAATGTTCTTGATCACGTTTCGTTCTGTGGCCTTGCTGGCATAACCAACATAGATCGGGATAAATCGTCTCTTCAATGCGGCACTGAGCTTGAAAGTACCTTCATCACCGAAATTGGATGTGGTTATCAATATCCAATCATTTGGTTTCCTGAGTATTTTTTCCTGGAATTCAAGAGGTAACGAACCGGTAGATAATAGCAGGAACAGGCCGGAATATGCAGTACTTGGAGCCCGTGTGAACTCATCGATCAGCATGTTGCGCCCTGATTTCAATGCCCTGGTCATGGCACCTTCTTTATATGTGAACCGCTCGGCCAGTTCGGGATTGCCTGACATTGCCAGTGGATGGAATCCTCCGATCATGTGATATTCGGTCATCCCTTCCGAAGCCTCGATCTTGAGATAGCTTTCTTCGCCGTTGCCAAGACTTGTCAGGATATGTTCTGCAATGGTCGTCTTGCCGTTCCCGGGAGGGCCGTAAAACATAATGGGGTAACCCAGTTCGATGTACCTGAGTGCTCTTAGTATGGCCTCGTCCTGGCCTTTTACTTCACAACCCTCAAGTATTCTAAGATAGTCTTCTGTAGTTAACATTCTGTATACCTGCCAGATATGGGGATAAATCAATAAAAATAAATGTTCGGTTCATTTAAAAGCAAATTCGGATTCCCGTTCTATCAATTTCAGGAGTTTTATTGCCTCTTCTTTGGAACCAATATCATATTTGGATTTCAGGAAATCTACCTGTTCCCTGTAAGTTCCGATCTTCTGGGCAGCTACGAGCCTGTTGATCTTACCCTTGCCAAACTCTTTCTTGAAGCTCTTCATGTCTTTGATCACGTCTTTGAAAGGATCATATTCTTTTTTAGCTTCAGGTGCGGTCTCTTTTTTTGTAGTAATATATGTAATGGTTCCATCTCTTGCAATCTCTTTTTTCAAATTGAAGGCATGGAGGGCAAATTCATAAGCATTGAATATAGCCACTATCAGTATCACATTTGGAAGGATATAATAATATCCTGTGGAAAGAGCGAACAATATTAGGTCGTCACTATTATTATCAATAAACAATTTCAGTGAGAATGTCTCCAGAGTAGTGTCGCCACCAGTCAGTGCAAAGTATGTCAACAGACCAATCACAATGTATATTGGCACGGTCAATATGGCGCCTTTGAGAACCCTGAAAAACCTTTTTTCTATGGATAATGACAGGTTATCAATGGTTGATGTCAATGACCTGACCCAAAAGGCTGGGATTAAAGACCAGAGCACGATAAGCAATAATAATAGATCAGGTTTTGAATCCACAAACGATAGACCACTAAAAGCTATAGAGAATAATATTACCCCGAATCCCATTGAACCGAATATAACACCATTCTTTTTACCATCGATCAGGGCTACAAGGACGGCGATGGCATTTGCAATGGCAAATAATGTTACGGGAATAAAATCAGTATTGAAGATCTTAAAGTATTCCGGTGATATCATTTTTGCTTCTGCATCCAGTAATAAATGTAAATAAGATCCATGGTATGTTGCGCCTATTATCCAGAATGTAGCAAAACCGGCAATTACATACACCAGGCTCTTAATTGTTGTGTCTTTGATATGCCGGACCAATGAAACACTGGATGCCGATATTAGTAACAGTCCAATAAAAAGAATCACTTTGAAAGTGGCAACCGGGTTATTTGAAATAATCATATATGGTATTGCCAATCCCAGCACTGCAAATAAAAACACTACCAGTATGGGAATTGCACCATGTATCCCCTTCTTTTCATTATTATCTTTAACATTATTTTTCAAATAAATGCCTCACAAGTAAATAATTAATAATATGCCTTTACCATAATAATAATAATGCTGTGTTAGATAGTGTAAATTCTATTATATATCTTTTCTCTGATAAAACATAATAGTTTCGGATATTTGATGGAACTTTCCATTAGCAGTGTAATATTTTATTGTGAATTTCATTAAACAAAAGTTTTTTATAGAACTACAAACACTCAGTAGCACCGAATCTATTTAGGAGGTTAATCAAATTATGGCAGCACAATTAGGTGGACAGCCGATATTTATATTAAGAGAAGGAACTGAGCGTTCCAAGGGCAGGGAAGCCCAGAACAATAACATTATGGCAGCTAAGGCAGTAGCCAATGCCGTGAGAACTACCCTCGGTCCAAAGGGCATGGATAAAATGCTTGTGGACGGCCTGGGAGATGTGGTAATTACCAATGATGGTGTCACGATCCTAAGAGAGATGGATATAGAGCATCCGGCAGCCAAGATGGTCGTAGAAGTGGCCAAGACCCAGGACGATGAAGTGGGCGACGGCACCACGACTGCCGCTGTACTGGCAGGTGAGCTTCTTAAGGTGGCAGAGGACCTGCTGGACCAGGATGTGCATCCCACGATAATCGCAAGCGGTTACAGGCTGGCAGCCAACAGGGCATCTGAAATACTGAAAACCATTGAGAGAACAGTAACAGAGGACGATGAAGACCTGCTCTTGAAGATCTCTGAAACTGCGATGACGGGTAAAGGCGCTGAGAGTTCCAAGGATAAATTGTCAAAACTTGTGGTAAAGGCAGTGAAATCCGTTGTCGAGGTAGAGGGCGGCAAGAAAGTAGTTGATATTGATAACATCAAGATCGATAAAAAGGTCGGCGGCAGCGTTGAGGATTCGGAACTGATCGAGGGCATGGTCATTGATAAAGAGCGCGTGCATCCCAATATGCCTAAAGTGGTGAAAAATGCAAAGATAGCCATGATCAGTGAACCTGTGGAGTTCAAGAAGACTGAAGTGGATGCAGAGATCAATATCACATCACCTGACCAGCTCCAGTTGTTCCTGGACCAGGAAGAAAAAATGCTTAAGAACATGGTGGATAAGATCATTAATTCCGGCGCCAACGTAGTGGTCTGCCAGAAAGGTATTGATGATATGGCACAGCATTATATGTCCAAGGCCGGGATACTGGCTGTAAGGCGTGTCAAGAAGAGTGACATGGAGAAATTATCCAGGGCATCAGGCGGTGCTGTGGTCACAAATATTGACGAGATCTCTGAATCAGACCTGGGACATGCAGACCTTGCAGAGGAGAAGAAGATAGGCGGCGATAGCATGCTTTTCATCACCGGCTGCAAGAACCCAAAGGCTGTAAGCATTATCATCCGCGGCGGTACAGAACATGTTGTGGATAGTCTGGAACGCGCACTTGAAGATGCACTGCGAGTGGTCGGAGTTGTCATCGAAGATGAGAAACTGGTAGCAGGCGGCGGCAGTCCCGAAGTAGAACTGTCCCTCAGGCTGAATGAGTATGCTGCCACACTGAAAGGCAGGGAACAACTGGCAGTAAATAAATTCGCAAATGCAATAGAAGTCATTCCCCGTACCCTTGCAGAAAATGCAGGACTTGACCCAATCGACATGATGGTGGAACTGAAGTCCCAGCATGAAAAAGGTAACAAGAATGCAGGTCTGGACGTATATACCGGTGATGTCATCGACATGATGGACAAGGGTGTTGTTGAGCCTCTCAGGGTAAAGACCCAGGCAATAATCAGCGCTACCGAGTCGGCGGTCATGATACTGAGGATCGATGATGTTATTGCATCCACAGGCGGCGGAGAAGGCGAGATGCCACCAGAGATGGGCGGCGGTATGCCACCTGGAATGGGCGGAATGCCCCCTATGATGTAAGTGTAAATATACAATAAAGCGTACCCTGCGGGGTACGTTCAATTCCTTTTTTCACTTTTTTGTATCTTTGTTTTGTATCCTTATTTTGCATTCTTGTTCGGTACTATCATTTAGTACAGGTAATTTTATAGTATTGAAATTAGTATTGTTTATTGAATGTACAAAATTCGCATACACGGCAGGGGAGGTCAGGGAGCAAAAAAAGCTGCCAAGATGATAGGGCTAGCTGCTTTCAAGATGGGCAAACAGGTCCAGGATTTTGCATTGTACGGTGCAGAACGGCGCGGCGCACCTGTAATGAGTTTTGTCAGGATAAACGATGACCCCATACTGGAGCGGGGGTATGTGGACGATCCAGACGTGGTCATAGTACTTGACAGGACATTGCTGGACCTGGTCAATGTGGCGGACGGGCTGGCAGAGAACGGTGTGCTCCTGGTGAACTCGGAACATGAACCTGACATTGACACGCCTGCCTCGGTAAAAAATGTGGATGCCACAAGTATTGCCCTTGACACCATCGGCAAACCGATATTCAATACCACAATGCTGGGTGCCCTGGCAAAATTCACGCATATCATTTCAATTGATGCCCTGAACTGGGCCATCGAAGAAGAGCTTTCCAAGTATCCCAAAGAGCTGATCGAAGCAAATAAAACCGCTGTTAGAAAATGCTATGAGGTGGCAAAGTGAGGGAGGAAGAGATACCCTATAAAGGGATTGAAGGTATCCCCATCATCAGGGAGCCGGGCAGCGCAGCAAAAGTTAACAGGGGCTCATGGAGACTGGTAAGACCGGTACATCATAGTGAAAAATGCACCAAATGCAGGATATGTTATATTTACTGTCCCGATGCTGCTATTAACTGGACTCCTGATGGTCCCGAGATCAACCTGACATCGTGTAAGGGCTGCATGATATGTGTGGAGGAGTGTCCAACCGGTGCCATGACAGAAGAAAAGGAGGGAGCATGAAACAGACACTGGTTACCGGTAACGAAGCCGCAGCATGGGGCGCAAGGCTGGTCAGGGCCAATTATATCCCTAATTTCCCGATCACGCCCCAGACCGAGTGTATCGAGACCCTGGCCCGGTGGAGTGCAGACGGGGAACTGCCCGGAACTTATTTTGACAGGATGGAATCAGAGCATTCGGTCCTAAGTGGGGCTGTGGGTGCGGCTGCCGTAGGCACCCGGGTTTTCACTGCGACTTCGTCCCAGGGATTAATGCTGATGCATGAGGTGCTGTACATTGCGGCCGGGCTGCGCCTTCCCATTGTGATGGCAACCATTTCAAGGGGGCTGTCTGCGCCTGTCACCCTGTGGTCAGACCACAACGATTTCCTTGACCAGAGGGATAGCGGCTGGCTCATGTTCCATGCAGAGAATAACCAGGAAGTGCTGGATATGGTGTTGCAGGCATACCGCATAGCAGAAGACCCGCGGGTGCTGCTTCCGGCCATGGTCAATATGGACGGATATGTGCTGTCATTCACTGACGAGCCTATCACCATCCCTTCCCCTGAACAGGTGGAGGAATTCCTGCCAGGATATGATCCTGCCCATACCATAGCAAAGAACAGGCCTGTCACTGTGGGTCCGCCGGTGCTTGAAGAGTATTCTATTTTCAGGGCGCAGAACCATGTGGCATCACGCAATGCCCTTGCGGTCATTGAAGAGGTACAGGATGATTTTGAGAGGATTTTTGGCAGGAGGTACCATCTGGTGGACGAGTTCATGCTGGAGGATGCCGAACTGGTGCTTGTGACCCAGGGTTCTATGAGTACTACGGCAAAGGCTGCCATTCTGGAAATGAGGGATGAAGGTATTAAGGTAGGATTATTAAGACTCAGGGTAATACGCCCGTGGCCTAATGAAGCAGTGGCCGGGGCATTAAAAAATGCAAAGGCAATAGCAGTGATCGACCGCAACGTAGCACCAGGCAAGGGCGGTATCATGTTCCCGGAAATAATTGAAACGCTGTACAATCTGGACAGACGACCCCTGGTATCCGGTTTTATAGTGGGGTTGGGTGGTAAGCCACAGACAGAAAGTAAGGTAAAGGAAATCACCCATAAATTAGAGGAAGACCTGGTAGCGGGGCGTCCCAGG
The DNA here is from genome assembly GCA_965370445.1 of uncultured Methanosarcinales archaeon. Lineage (GTDB taxonomy): Archaea > Halobacteriota > Methanosarcinia > Methanosarcinales > Methanocomedenaceae > Methanocomedens_A. The sequence continues at coordinate 939 of CBDUUM010000024.1, read as the reverse complement.
ATGGAATGGAACGATCTGGAGGAAATCTGATGCAGGAGTTCAAGAGTTTAAAGGATATACCGGAACAGGATTATTTCACAGGCGGGTCATCCGCATGTGCGGGCTGCGGCCCATCCCTGGGATTGAAACTTGCATTAAAAGTACTTGGGCCTGAGACCATTATCATCAATTCCGCAGGGTGCATGACACTGCTGCCCCTGTATCCCAACACACCGTTAAAGGCAAGCTGGATACATAATGCCATTGAGAACGCGGCATCAACCGCAGCCGGGGCCAGGCACGGCCTGGACATGCTGGGTAACAGGGATATGAATGTAGTGGTGTATGCCGGGGACGGGGCTACCTATGATATCGGTTTTGCGTCCCTGTCAGCGGCTGCGGCCAAGAACGAGCGCATCATTTACATTTGTTACAACAACCAGTCATACGGCAACACGGGTTTCCAGTGGTCAACGGCAACACCTTACGGCAGTGAGACCAAGACCACACCCAGGGGGAAGGAAAATCCCACAGGGACCAATGTTGTCAACAAGGATATGCTCAAGATCATGGGTGCCCACAGGGTATATGCAGCCACTGCATCCCTGGCTTATCCTGTAGATTTCCTGAATAAACTGGGCAGGGCAAAAGAGAGGGATGGTTTTTCATATATTGAATTGCTCGGAGCCTGTACTGCCGGGTGGAGCTACGACCCCAGGTTGACTATAAAAATCTCTAAGCTTGCTGTGCGCTGCGGCATGTGGCCCCTGTATGAGATAGAGAACGGGATGCTTAACCTTAACAAGGATTTCAGTGAGCTTAAGCCAATTGATGAATTCCTGAATATGCAGGGACGCTACAAGGCGCTGCCTCCGGATGGAGTGGAGCGTCTTCAGGCGCTCATTGATGAGCATTGGGCTGAACTAAAGGAATATAACGGGCAGCGGTACGTTTAGTACA
>CBDUUM010000023.1:0-13483 GCA_965370445.1 uncultured Methanosarcinales archaeon | reverse complement strand
TGGTTCAGGGCCAGGGATATAATAGCCAGGGCAAAGGACGATCCCCACAGCAGCATCGAGCACCTGGACGTGGGAATGTGGGAGCGTATCTATAATAAGCGGATTCCTGAGATCAGTTTTGAGGAGTTCAAGTTCCATGAGGTGAGAAAGGGTAACAGGGGAATGATTGGAGACACATATTTCGACCTGCTGTTTGTCAGGGACTGGGACCAGGTCAGTGAACCACTTGGCAGGGGCAAGGACCTGGGTCATGAGACCATAGAAGCGGTGGTAACGGATTCGGAACTGGCTTTCGACAGCCCTTCGGTCTATAAGGTGGACCATCCCGAGATCGGGTATGTACTATCCTACACCCATACCTATGCCGGGCAGGCACTTGCAGGCGAGACGATAGAGGCCAGGGGCATGGTGGAAGAGGTGAATGGTATCAGGCGGCTGGTTGTGGGTACCAGCAGGGAACCAAAAGGTGAATGGATTCGCTCGCTGACACTGCTTGGGTCTTCGGGACAATAATAGTATACTGAACTGTATCTATTTTTTTGTTGTATATAATATCTAACTTCCTCCACTTTTCTCGACGTATAGGAAAGTATATACTTTCCTGTAGGCTTAGAAAATGCGAACAAAGTGAGCATTTTCTCGTAAAATAACCCATAAGCATTTTATAATTGAATGCTATTATTAAAATAAAATTATAAATAAATGAATTCTTGAGATTTGCAGCTATTCCGCAACCAGGTAATTTTCTTAAATACAATTGACCTTCCTTAAAATTACCACTCGAAATGTTCTTTAAAGACAATATTCATTTAGACAAGTAGTCATTCGTTGACGATTATAATTGTCCGGATGCGTTTATTCACAAAAATCAAGAAAAATTGGCTAACATGAAAGATATAATTACAAGCTCCAGGGAAGAATTGGCAAGATTATTATGGAAGTCTGACCCCACTATCCACAGGATACTAAAGAACAGTATTAACTTCCATGATTCCAGGAATGAGATTTTCCGTTATTTAAATGGTATAGATGCATCATTGTTCACAATATATTCCCATAGTAAACAGGATATGAACATCCTGGAAAAAAAGAATGCGCGGGATTGCATCAGGGTTCTCAAGACGATTTTGCGGACCCAGAATGAAAAACAAACACATTTTTCGGCTCTCAGGGCATTGTACAATATTGCCAGGGAAAACAGGGTACCTAAGAATATCAGTGAGGGGTTCCTTTTCGAGTTTATTTACCTGTTCAGGGGAATTAATGGGAATTCCGGATTATTTGCTGAAAAAGAAAAACCCCCATTTCTAAATCTCGATGGAATGGACGCCGCCCTTGAGAGAACAATGTTCCTTGATGATTATTCTAAAAGAATGGACCTGTCTTTCAAGAAATACAGGACCGGTCTGGACCATGACCTGGTTCCTGAAAGAAATGATATGAAAAAGCGTATTTTACAGCAATTTAATGGTGATGAAGAAGATTGGCTTGACTACAAATGGCACATGGACCATATTATCTCTGATATTGATACGCTCCAAAATCTGGTGACATTGGACAGGGGGGAAATACGTGGTCTTAAATTAGCTATTGAAAATGATATCCCGTTCCAGATAACACCGTATTACTTATCCTTATTTGACAGAGAGAACCGGAAACAATATGACCATTCTATAAGGGCACAGGTGCTGCCCAGTGAGACGTACTGCAAGAACTTTTTAAGGAGCATCCGGACCGGGGCAAGCCTGGATTTCATGGATGAGGCTTCGACCAGCCCCATTGAATCCATTACCAGGAGATATCCTAAGATACTTATTTTAAAACCGTTTCAATCATGCCCCCAGATATGTGTCTATTGCCAGAGGAACTGGGAGATCAAAAGTCTCCGGGAAGGCAGTATAACAAAGGAGACTACATTAAAGGCGATCGACTGGATAAAAGCCAATCCGCATATCAGCGAAGTGCTGGTAACGGGAGGCGACCCGTTGACGCTTGACGATTCCATTCTTGATAGGCTCCTTGGCATGATCTCTGACATCGAACATGTGGACCGGATCCGGATCGGGACCCGGACGCTGGTAACACTGCCTTTTAGGTTTACAGACAACCTGATCAATATCTTTAGTAAATATCACAAGCTGGGGAAACGGGACCTGTGCATTGTGACCCATTTCCAGCATCCTACTGAGATCACTCCTGACACTATTGATGCGGTGTCAAGGATCAAGAAACAGGGCATTAACATCTATAACCAGCAGGTCTTTACTTATTATAACAGCAAGAAGTTCGAAAGTTGCCTGCTTAGAAAGACCATGAAGAGATCAGGTATAGATCCCTATTATACTTTTAACACCAAGGGCAAGGACGAGACCATAGATTACCGTGTACCTATCTCAAGGCTTGAGCAGGAACGACATGAAGAAGCCAGGCTCCTCCCCGGACTGGAGCGGACTGATGAATCGGTGTTCAATGTACCCAGGCTGGGCAAGTCCCACCTGAGGGCGTGGCAGGATCATGAGGTGATCATGATACTTCCTAATGGCAGGCGTGTGTACCGGTTCTATCCATGGGAGTCCAAGATGGAGCTTGTGGAGCCTTATAATTATGTGGATGTATCCATATACAGCTATCTAAAACGGTTGTATTATGATGGCGAAGATGTTGATGAGTATAAGTCTATATGTTATTATTTCTGAGCGTTATTTGATTGGCAATTTTATCTTGATGGTGCCAGATTAACTTTCTTAAGTACCAAGCAAGCCATGCACGCTGCCTTTTACTCATTCATTTGGGTAACCTGGGGCATTCATCAAAGCTGCTGGAGTGTTCACCAAGCTGCAACTTGGATAAGGTGGTGGCCGGACCGATGATATGCTGATGGTGCGGGGTATCAATGTATTTCCTTCCCGGATAGAAGGGGTGCTGGTGGGCATTCTTTGGGTTGACGACCAGTTCCAGGTTGTTATTGACCGCAGGCGGCACAAGCTGGTTAGGTACATATCAGGGTGGAGTTGGTCGAAAGGGGGGTTTTACTGGTGAGCTTAAGGACCCGGGAGAGGTGAAGTGTAGTGTGGAGGATAAGCTGAAAGCTGTGCTGAATATCAGGACAGTGGTGGAACTGGTTGCGAAGGGAGGGGAATTTCCAGGACCATGGGAGAAGGCCAGGAGGTAGTGGATATGGGGGGAGTGTTGAAAACATGCATCAGAATGCCCTGGTCATATCAGGCCGTTTCATTAACAGGGCGACCATTATACCTGTGAATATACCTGCACCCAGCGATACAGTGAAACCCCCTACCAGCAACATGGGATCGATAGCGGGACTGACATTGAAACCAACAACCCTGGTAAGCACGCTATTCAAAAACACTTTCCCAACCACGGCCACCAGCACTCCTATGATACCTCCCCCGGCCGAAAGGAAAAATGATTCATAGAATACTAATTTTAGAATGGAAATTCTTGAGATACCGATAGCGCTCATTACTGCCATATCACCCTCCAGTTCACTGACCGATATCACCATAGTTGTGCCAATAAACAGCATCCCGAGGATAAAAGAGACCAGGACTGTGGCTGCTGCTGTTGCCAGGATGCGCTTGTCACTTGCAATCTTGAAAGCAGTATATTCAGAGCCTGATAATACAAGATGGTCAGGGTACAGGTTTTCCAGCAGGGGTCCTGCATCAGGCCCCTCGATAAGGATCTGGTCTGCCCTGTCACCTTCCAGGTTTCCGGTTATATACTGCAATTCAGATAGATGGATCACTACAACAGGAATACCGGAATAATCCACTGTATCTATGATATTTACCACCCTGAAGCTTTTTGGAGATGCAAAGATTCCGGTGGAAATGTCAAGGTTCAACCGGTCGTCCACACCCAGTCCAAGGAGGTCTGCCATCTGCCTGTTAATAACAGCTTCATCGGTCCATCCTCCTCCAAAGAAGTATGGGTCACCGCCTGTAAAACCACTTGCTGCAGCCGGCATAACATCAATTGCACCAGGGATCACACCAGTTGCAAGCACTACACTGGTCTTATTTGGATCATTGGTATATGCATATACCACCCTGTTCAGCACAGGACTTGCCCCTTTGATCCTGGGGTCAAGGAATAGTGTCTCGATCTCACCGTGGACATCACCCAACATGGTCTGCCCCGAACCTAATATCGGGTCCAGGATGTCCGAATCAGCGGGCACCACCCAATAATCAATGGAACCTGAGGCGGCGCTATTCTCTTTCAGACCCAGGCTTACCGAAGTCAGCAGTATTATCAGGGCGATGGCAACGCCGATTGCTGTCATGGTAAAAAGTGTCCGGTATCGGCGGCGGTACAGGTTCTTCAACGACATTTTCAGGTATGTCACTACACGATTCTCCCGTCTTTGAGATGAATGAGCCTGTGTGCCCTGGAGGTCACTGATTTGTCATGGCTTACTATAATAATTGTCTGGCGAAATTCACTGTTAATGGATTCAAATATGTCCAGGATGCGCTCCCCGGTGACGGAATCCAGTTCTCCGGTTGGTTCATCGGCAAACACTATGGCTGGCCTGTTGGCCAGTGCCCTGGCAATGGCCACCCTCTGCTGTTCCCCTCCGCTTAACTGGGAGGGTATATGCCGGGTCCGGCTGCCCAACCCAACCGATTCCAGCAAAGACTCTGTCCTTTCCCTTCGTTTTTTCCCGGATACACCTGCCTCACGCATGGGAAGTTCTACGTTCTCAAAGGCGGTGAGGGTGGGCAGAAGATGGAACTGCTGGAATACGAACCCCAGTTGCCTTAGCCTGAGCTTTGCCAGTGCCTTTGATGATAGCGTTGAAGTGTCTGTATTGTTGATATAGATCTTACCAGAGGTGGGACGGTCGATGCAGCCCAGCATATGCAACAAGGTGGACTTACCTGAACCGCTGGGTCCGTTAATGGCTACAAATTCTCCTTCCTCTATCTTTAGGTTCAGATCTTGTAGGGCATCTATGGCGATATTGTTTATCTTATACCGCTTTGTGAGGTCAATGGCTTGTATTATGTTCATGTTAAATTTTTTATAAATGGTTATTACCGGAATATATATAGTTGGTTCGTATCAAGGTCCTTGATAAAATATAATCTGCTCTTTTCAACACCAGATAACTTATCAGGGTTCTTTAACCAGATAAACCTGGTCTTAGTAGGCAATTTATTGGTCTTATATATTTTTACTACCATGGCGGCACCCCACATCCCCTTCCCGGCCCAATACCAGCAGATATCCCAGGCCGGCGCTATATTCATCCATTCTCAGCTCTCCGAACCCATGCCTCATGAACCACTACGGCTGGCTGCACCCTACTGCCCTTACAGGCAGCGGGTGCAGGGCTGGCCTATAGAATAACTATTCTCCGAACCCAGGCTACTCGAAACCACAGGGCTGGCTGCTGGTCAGGCGCACAGGGGGGCAGCAGGTGGAGTGCAGCTAAAGTGTCGTTTTAGCATGTAAAGCACTCACCGCAAAGGTCGCCGATTAAGGAGGAGGAGGTGGGAGCGGGTAACCGCTCCCTCCTTAATCGGCGGTTAGTACTAAATTGATTCTAGCCCCCGTTAATTCTTCAATCTCCCACCGCCCACCGCCCGTCTTATCCGCAACTTATTAAACCCGTAAAACGTTATGTAAAAGTGCGCTATAATAATCATTAAAGGAGGTAAAGCCATATGGAAAGCACGTTTACCGCAATATTTGAGAAAGCCGATGACTGGTATATCGGATACGTTGAAGAATTGCCTGGAGCTAACACCCAGGGAAGAACTCTCGAAGAAACTCGTGAAAATCTTCGCGAAGCAATCGAATTGATCTTAGTCTCCAACAGAGAACTTGCAGAGATGGGCTTAACAGGCAAGCAATTCGTTCGAGAAGAAATCAAGGTTGCTGTCTGATGAAGCGACGGAAACTGCTTCGCCATCTGGAAAAGCATGGGTGCAAGTTTCTTCGTGAGGGTGGAAATCACACTGTCTTCTACAATCCATTGAACATGAAGACATCTACTATTCCCCGCCATACCGAGATTATGGATGCTCTTGCCAAAAAGATCTGCAAGGACTTGGAAGTGCCACAGCCCTAAATCATGAGCACCATCGTATAACACTGTGTATGCGGCCCGCACTTTCAACCCCACAGCCTGCGCCCGGTAGCTCTACATGCAGGCGGCGGCCTCGGGTGGTGGTGTGTGCTGCCGGTGGCCGCCATGGCTGTTGAAATATAATTCTTATGAAATATTGCACCGCAAAAGACACAAAGTTAAGGTTACAATGTCTTTGCAAACTTTGCGGTGAAACAGTGAACGGCAACCTTCAATCTGCGTTTATTTGATTGACAGTGAGTGGATATTACTCCGTTTTAGCCTGCCTGGCTACACAGAACCTGCAAAGGGCTTCATCATTATCTTTCTGCTTGTCCTTTACCGGGCAATAATAATGGTCCCCGATCTTTTCCACAAAAAACCCGCCCGGGAAAGGCGTACCTTCAGGATGGGGCGGTGTTTGGGTTATGAAAATATTGTAAAGAGCACATAAATAGTACATCACAGTCATATCACGTGCCTGGGACGTGTCTTCAGTATCAATATTATCAAGTTTTTCCTGGAAACTTTCCAAAAATTCAATAAACTGTTCCTTATCAAGTATCTCATTAAGGGAATGTGTTTTAGCAATAATTTCTTTAAAATTTGAAATAAGTTGTTCAGCCATCTTTTCCCTGAACACTTTTTTATATTTAGAAGGAAGATACTTACATTCCTTCTCAAGCTGGACCTGTATTTTCATCAGGTCAAAAACAGTATATGCTGAGAGTTCTTTATTAAGTTTTGATAGCAGGGTCTGCTGGTCATGGACAGATTCACGTAGTTCATGGACACTTTCAAGTTTCTTGAATGTAGACGCTCCCATAATAATACATCAACCTTTACGCTTCAGTATTTCGATGTCACAGTCCGGCCTTCCCACATATACCTCATCCGCATTAAGGAAAATGCCGTGTTCGACCACTCCGGTACAACCAGATAATTTGAGGGCAAGCTGTTCAGGGTCATTGATCATACCAAAATCAGCATCCACTATGAAATTACCATTATCTGTGATCACGGGTCCGTCTTTATGTGCCGCCATACGCAATACGGGCTTACCTTTTAGTTCCCTGACCTGGCGGTTGACCAGTTCCAGGGCCTGCGGCATGACTTCCAGGGGCACATAGTGGTCCAGCACTTCAACCACTTTGGTTGGGTCCACAAGTACCACGAACCGCCTGGATGAAGCTGCGATGATCTTTTCATTGGTATGGGCGGCACCCCCGCCCTTGATCACGCACAAGTTTGCATCAACCTGGTCCGCACCGTCGATGGCTATATCCACAACCGGGTCCTGTATAAGTGAAGTAAGCGGTATGCCATGCTCAATTGCCAGCATTTGTGACTGGTATGACGTAGGAACACCTCTTATGTCCAATCCCTGTTTTACTCTGTATCCAAGTGATTCAATTGCAAAAGCAGTAGTCGACCCTGTGCCAAGACCCACTACCATTCCGTCCCCTACAAGATTTGCAGCAGATTCACCAACAGCTTTTTTCTCACTTGTATTGGAGCTTTCAGTTCGGTCTTTCATTTGAATTAACATTAAACCCTAAATGCTCTAAGTATCTTTTGGAATATCCCGCTTTTCCCATTATCAGGGATAAATTCAACTCCTGTAAGTTGTGCTGCCAGTTTCCTGATGGCAATAGATGCCGGTGAATCAGGATTTGAAATTACCAAGGGAATCTTATTCAGACCAGCTCTATGCACATTCATATCATCGGGAATTACAGCAAGTATCTTTAATTCCATGGTCTTTCCGAGCAATTCTATTGCGCTATTTTCATCATATACATTAGTGCGGTTCAGGATCGCACCGTCGATGATCTTATCTGCTGACTCCGCAATGAGTCGCATTCGCAGAGCATCTGCCATAGATATCAGGTCAGGAGTGGAAATGATAATAACGTGATCTACTGCAGGTAATAACAAGATAATATCTTCATTTAAGCCCACCGGGGCATCTATCAATATGTAATCCGCCTTCTCCTTCAGGTTGTCCAGTACATCTATCATACGGGAAGGATCAGCTGCCTGGTATCCTTCGATACTTTCCCCGCCAGGAATGAACTTCAATCCGTTGGGTCCTTCATAGATGGCTTTTTCTACAGGTTCATTGCCGGCAAGGACGTCATGAATAGTTATTGGTGGATTGATCATACCAAAAACAAGTCCCATATTCGGCATTGCCAGGTCAGCATCAAGTATGATGACCTCTTTTCCTGACATTGCAAGTGAGGTTGCAAGATTTGAGAATACAGTAGTTTTTCCCACCCCTCCTTTTCCGGATAATATAAGATATATTTCAGCGGTCATAATACTCATCATGTCTAAGGGAAATCCTTTTTAATTTAAACATCATAACAAGTATATAAACATGTATGATATTGTAAAGATGAGGCTATAATCATGGATGATTTTGTTGATCAATCAAAAGTATTTTTTAGGTGTACTGTTTGTGAATTTGAATTCCAGGCCGACCCGAACTTCATCCCGATCAAATGTCCACAATGCGGCAGTGAAGAAAATTATCGGGTTTGAATGCCTATAAATTATTGTTATGAACAAAACGACTTCAAGAAGAAAAAAGGTATTTCCACGGAAATTCAGGATAAATCCCTTTAACGATACCTGTGGCCAGATCAGTCTGGATTTTATTTCAGGTGTTGTAATTTTCATGGTCACTTTCCTGTTCCTGTTCCAGACACTGACCAGTCTATTTGTTCCTTTCCAGTCAAGCTCTGATGAAGTCAAGTCAATGTCTGACCGGGTCGCAATAACACTGGCAGAAAGTACAAATGGTCTTGCTAACAGTCCTACGGATAATAATATTATTTCCCTTAAAAGAGCCGAAGAACTTAATAATCGTATGAGCACTGCCACGCATTATAATGATCTGCGAGAGGATCTGGGTCTGAGCAGCGAGACAATATTGTATAACCTGAACGTATCCCTGTACGACCTTGATAAATCCATGTATCGCGATTCATCAAATAATGTTGTGTTGAACAACGGACCGATACTTCCGCAGAATGCCAATGTTGCCCAGACAGTACGTATAGTATATGTAGAACAGGATGAAAAGTTTGCTTTATTGTATGTCAGGGTGTGGTAGAATGATCCCAAGAATACAGGCTATACAAAAAGATAACATCGCCCAGATGTATACCCTGGAAGGCGCAGCTACCGCCATTATGATGATCTTACTTATAGTCTTCATCGTGCAGGCATCGCCCCTTACCCCCCTCACATCATCAGCATCACACCAGCAGGTAGAATCCCAGATAGAGACCTCCGGCAGTGACCTCCTGATCGTGCTGGACTATATACCTGAAGGTGATACTTATTCACCTTTAAAATTGGCTTTAATAGACTGGACTGGTGTGGAATTTAACGGTCAGTCATCAACGTACCCGGACTCTGTCAATTACACGGCATCTGTATTTAATAGGGCGTTACTGGCGGACGGAACTGCGTATAACCTGGTAGTAGCTTACCTGGATGAGAACGAAGAATGGGAAACAAGGGCCATGTTGTGGAACGGACGCCCTTCCGATAATGCAGTACTTATCTCTAGAAAGGTCGTTATCCATGACGAAGACGCTATTAGTGCCTCCTTTATCCCTGACCTTTCTACCAATTCCAGTTTTTATAATATCCTTGATGTAAGATTGACACTCTGGCGGATGTAAGAATGAAAAATTACAGTAATGTCAAAAAGGAACAAGAAAGATCCAATGCCCAGTTGATCCTGCTTTCAGGATTTATGATAATGATAGGCACACTTACGTTCATGGTACTGTTGAATAACCTTATCCTTACCGCCAACTTGCCGGCAGCAGGGCTTGATATATCAAAACAGGATATCACCGAGTTTCGGAGCCTGACAATCCAGGAAGTGAATTATGCTACCGAAGAGACACTAAATTACAGCGATGCTTACGATACTGACAATGAGACCTTGTTAAGGGAGTATTTCCTTAACCACACGAATGATTTTGGCGATATTATAAGCCGGGTATTTGCAACCAGGGGAACGTCAGTGGAACTGGTAGTGAATAATGTTACATTCACCTCATCTGTTACAAACCGTACAATCACAGTTCAGCACTTCAAGCAGCAACCACACTTCTTCCCCAACATGTCACTAATTGTACCAATGGACGAACACCAGAATAATACACTCCAAGCATACCGGTTCATATGGAATATTGTGGACAATACCAGTATCCCTGTTTATGCTGTGCTGCAAAACCCTGTGAACATGACCAACATATCATCAAATCCCCCTAATATGACAAATATATCCTACGATGATTTTTACCTGAACCTGACCACAGACGATATTGCCCGTCCCAGTCTTGGACCGGGCAATGTTACTAACAGGACGTATTCCGGGGGAGTATTTATACTGGATGTAAGGGACCTTAATACTTCAACGAATGACTGGATATATAACGAATCCCTTAATTTCACTCCGAACATAACCATCCACGGCTTAAGGATGGAGGGGGGTAAATACCTGCAAAGAACAACTGCAATGACAGGTATCCCCGGTGTAGCCGTATATCCTGATAATGTTACTTTGAACCCCATCTATCAATATTACCAGGATATGCATATCCCATACACCCTTTTAAACGATTCCGATATCCTGGCAGGCAACCTTACACTTGAAAATTACAGTGTCCTGCTTATCCATTACAATATGAGCACCGTTGATGTCAATGTAACCAGGGAGATAGTCAACTGGACTGCCGATGGTGGGGTACTCTATGCAGAATGCATCGGTGCCACTTCTATGGATGCTGCTGTGGAAGCTGTTGATAATAATACTGCGCATCCATGGTACGGATTCATTGGAATAAACGAGACCAATGTCAGTAATATTCCCGTTTCAGTATCTTCTGAAATTACAAATGGTCCGTACATCAAACTAATCAATAGTTCATCTATATTGAATGATGCGCCGCCCATGCTGCTGGCAGGGCTTGTCGACAATGGTGCATCATTTAATCCGATATCCCAGACAAACAACACCAGCGGAATGTACGGTCCATCCCTTGGTCATGGTCATTCTTTTACGGGTGAAGGACTGGCATTTACGCTTTATAATAGCAGCAGTGCAGTAAATCCTGATACCAACATTATTGGCTATGCGGCATATCCCAACGGCAGCCAGATCATATTTGACGACGATGGAGATAACGAATCCGATTACCATCTCATCTTTGTGGAAGCACCATTCGATAACGGCAGGGTGATCTACATGGCAGGTCATAACCTATCTGACAGGGGCATACAGGCTGAGCTAATAGCGGCTGGGATATTCTTTTCAAGCGTATCACGCGAAGAACTTGCCCTTGAGGCTACCAATGTCAATGTCACAATTACCTATTCAGACGGAAGGGCAGATTTTGAGGACACATTCCTGATAACTATATGAGGTGAGATCCATGCGTATGATAAACGATGAACAGGCTGTAACCGTGACCATTGAGACTATACTCCTGTTCTCGATCACAGTAATGCTATTGGGGATGGTGATGCTGTCTTTCCAGAGTATAAATAACCAGGCCAGTGAGACTGTAATGAGGGAACTGTATACAAGTATCGGGAACGATATTGCTTCTAAAATACTTGACATGGATAAAGAGGTCAAAGCAAGCTTATCCGAAGGGTCGATAGTCAGCATTGAAAATGAAATGGACCTATATTCCAATGTAGCCAACAAACCGTATTTAGTGGAACTTGAAGAAGGCAATGTTATTGTCCAGACAATAGGCAGTCCGAAAGTTACTGTAAAAGTTCCCTTTAATCCTGACATTAATGTTGTGCCTGGGAGCACATTATTCAGCACGGCTGGCGAACATGTAATAGTATATGATCCCAATGGCCAGATAATGTTTAAAAATGGCGGCGTGGCTGCAACAGTTGATAACCAATGGCCTGAGGTTGCTATCGTCTATCCTTTTTCAATGTCAACGATAGATAGTACAACAGAAATAAAGGTGGATGTATGGGATGACATAGAGGTTGCCAAAGTAGAATATTATATTGATGGGAGTTATGAAACCTTTAAAGCCTTTCCATTTACATGGGAATGGGATACTACGACTATTTCAGATGGGACCTATACAATCACGGCCCTGGCCTACGACAGGGCAGGTCATTATAGCTATGATACAAACACCTACATCGTGGACAATGGTCTGGATATGGAGGCCCCTACAGCAGAGATAATCTCTCCTGTCAATGGTTCATCAACAGATTTCAACCCGCCCACAATAAAAGCTGTTGTCAGTGATAATCTGGCTATCGATAATAGTTCCATCGAGTTGTGGTTTGACAACGTTGATGTTACTGCAAATGCTACTATTACAAACACTACTATACGTGAATACACGATTGAATATATCCCGCCCATGCTGGCAGTAAGTACATATGATGTTGAACTGTATGCAGAGGAGTTATTTTATGGATCAGGCAACCCATTGAACCAGAATGTCACTCTCTGGTGGAACTTTACAATAGAAGCGATATCAGATACTGTCAACCCCACTGCTAATATCAATTTCCCGCTAATGGATGATCATCTTGTTGCGGGTGAGCATATCAGAGTTCAATATTATGCAAGTGATACTGATTCGGGTATTGATTACCTGATAATAAATGTGACAGATAATCAATCCAATTTTTATGAAAGAAGGGAAAACGTGTCAATATACCCGACAGTGATAAAGTCAGTTAGCAGTACATGGCAGTTCTCACAGGTATATGAACTTGGTAAAACATATACTTATAATGTCACAGTATATGACAGGGCAGGAAACAGTTATAATCCGGGACAGTTGGGGCCATTTAAATTAGTTACCGGTCAAGCAGCCAATCTTGTCGTTGATTACACTGATGTCGATGTAGATCAAAAGGTTGTAGAATTCATAGTTCGAAACAGCGACCCTGTTACTGATATATACATTGAAGGAGTGGATGTCACATTTAGCTCATCAAACGGTGATTTGAAGGAAATAGATTTTGGAGGTACTAAATGGTGGAGTGGTAACAAGAAATCTCCAGCAGAAGTTTCGCATCCTTCTTCCCAAACAATTACGTCAACAGATACTTCTGTCACCCTCACATTTGATGAAAATATAGTTAGTGGTAGTAACCTGTTGATTGTATTTTACTTCGAAGACGAAACATCAAAAAATATAAATATTGTAGCAAAATCTTGATCAAATGGTGTAATAAATTGAAAGATCTGATAATATCCGAAACTGCAGTTTCAGAAGCCCTTGGATTTATACTTACTCTTGGAATTTTACTTATTGCCTCAGGGATAGTCTATTTAGGTGGATATCCCATTCTCCAGGATTC
>CBDUUM010000022.1:0-14151 GCA_965370445.1 uncultured Methanosarcinales archaeon | reverse complement strand
TCCATAGAGATATTTTCCAGGGTGCTGTCAAGGTATCTTATCCCAAAGGAAGAGATCCAGAAGAATGTTGAAAGGGTGCGAAAGGATGGATATGAAATGATCAGGGATATGTACCATAAATCCAGGTCTATTGATGATCTGGGGCATCACCTGACTAACATTGAGTTAGAGACTTTCAGGGTGATGGGGGGATCAATTGCCGACGGGAAAACCCTGGCTGAACTTAACCTGAGGAAGCAATGGGGATTCACAGTGCTGGCAATCCAGAGGAGAAATGATGTGCTGAACAATCCCGATGGGGAGGATAAACTCCTGGAAGATGATATTGTTGTTCTTATGGGAAACAGGGAAAGACTTCCAGAGGTATCTTCAGTTTTTACTGCTTCATGAATGTGGATGATCCATATTCAATACTTAAATAATGGCAGACAGACTTTTTCAGGGAAAAAACCCAATCCATAACAAATTATTTATATTGACAAGTAATATGAAGCCGTCGTAGTATTAAGTAATTAATATAACTCACAGATGCATCAGAGTTAATTTGGTTTTTATTTCCAAATAACCTGACCGTAGGGATTTGAATATCCTATGGCGTATGGGCCGTACAGACCCGAACGCAGCGAATCTGCGTGAGTCAGGCCCTTTTTAGGGTCATACGGAGGAACAACAATTGAGCAAAATAATCAGAAAAACAAATCCACGCATAGTCGGCCTTATCGTCGACCTCAAGGCCTTATCCCGCGATAATGGAGTGAATATCTGGCGGGACATTGCAAGGCGTCTTGAACGCCCCACAAGGAATTATTCTGCAGTGAACCTTAGCAAGATCAACAGATATACCAGTGAGGATGAAACTGTTATCGTGCCGGGAAAAGTGTTAAGTTCCGGTAACATCGAGCATAAGGTAATAGTGGCTGCACTGGGATTCAGTGAAAGTGCAATGGAAAAGATCATGGAAAAAGGGGGGTCCTGCCTTAACATCGAGGACCTGGTTAAAGAGAACCCAAATGGTTCCGGTGTGAAGATAATGCAGTGAGGTGCGATGAAATGACAATTATAGACGCAAATGGAATGATACTGGGCAGGCTTTCCAGTGTTGTAGCCAAAAGGCTTCTTGAAGGTGAAGAGATACTCATCGTAAATGCCGAGAAAGCTGTAATTTCCGGCTCAAAGATTGCCACATTTGGTGAATACAAACAGTCTGTTGATAGGGGCAATAGAGAGTTCGGGCCATACTTCCCGAGACGCTCTGACCATATATTGAAAAGAACAATACGGGGCATGCTGCCATATAAAAGAGCAAGAGGCAAAGATGCCATGTCAAGACTGAAAACCTTTATCGGAGTGCCCGATGCATTGAGCAGTGAAGAGAAAGTATCCATTGCTGAAGCTAATATGAATAAATTGAGCTCTGTCAAGTATATCAGGCTTGAGGAACTCAGCAAACGACTGGGTGCTAAATCCTAACCAGGAGGAAGATGAATGGTCAAGATTATCAATACATCAGGAAAAAATAAGACTGCCATTGCCAGGGCCAAGATCACAGAAGGCGTAGGCCGCATAAGGGTTAATAAAAAACCCATAGAAATATACGAACCAGAAATAGCAAGACTCAAGATACTGGAAGCCGTAGCTTTTATAAGTGATAATGTAACCTCGAAGATCGACATTGATGTAAATGTCCGCGGCGGGGGTGTCATGGGTCAGGCAAATGCAGTCAGGACTGCCATTGGAAAGGGTGTCGTAGAATGGACCGGCGATCTGGCAGTGAAGGACGCAATGCTTGCTTACGACAGGAGCCTTCTTGTTAATGATTCCAGACAGAAGGAAACAAAGAAGTTCGGTGGACCAGGTGCAAGAGCCAAGTCCCAGAAATCATATAGATGAGCCATTAAGATGATTCCGGTAAGATGTTTCACATGTGGGAAGGTCATTGCCAGTGTATGGGAAGAGTATGAAAGGCGCGTGTCAGAATTCGAGAATCCGGGGGAAGTCCTGGACGATCTTGGTATCGATAGATACTGCTGCCGCAGGATGCTGCTCTCCCACATAAAACTGGTAGATACCTTCGCTCCATACCAGTAGGGGTTGTAGGGTAGCCTGGACCATCCTACGGCGTTCGGGACGCCGCAACCTGAGTTCGAATCTCAGCAACCCCATTCAGGTTTCCATGGTTATCCAAGACCCTTAAAAGGAAAATCAACATGCAATGTACAGAATATGTAACCATTCCCGGAGGGACTCCGGGAGCAAATGTATCAGTGTAAGGTATTTAGTGTAAAGTATTAGTTGAACGAATAAGTTGAATGTATCGGTTGAACGTATCGGTTTAAACTGTCATTCAAAGTATGCAGTTATTCCTATTTATTTTTGAGGTGAAATAGTTGAAAGAAGATAAATTAACCCGTTATGAACGTGCACGCATCATCGGTGCACGTGCTTTGCAGATATCTATGGGGGCACCTGTGCTTCTTGAAGATGATTCGGGCGAGCCTATTGAGATTGCATTAAGGGAACTTGAAATGGGAGTAATCCCGATAACGGTTAAGCGGTTTAGCGAAGTAAAACCAAATTAGGATATTAAATGATGATAACACAATTGAATAGTAATTGAATATTGATTGAATAATAATTAAATAGCAATAATATAATTTTAAAGGTGTAAAAATGGAAAGTGATATTGAAGTAGTAAAGGACACAGGTTACGATTCCATAGTTCCTCTGGACGAATTCCTTGCAGCCGGTATCCATATCGGTACCCAGCAGAAGACAAAGGATATGATGAAGTTTGTCTACAGGGTAAGGACAGATGGGCTTTATGTGCTGGACATCCAGTCCACAGATGAAAGAATACGATCGGCAGCAGCACTGCTTGCAAAATATGATCCCACTAAGATATTGGTCGTATCTGCAAGACAGTACGGGCATCATCCTGTCCAGATGCTGGCAAAGACCATCGGTGCCAAGGCCATAATGGGCAGGTTCATACCAGGGACACTTACGAATCCGGTCCTGGATTTATATACGGAACCGGATATTGTGTTGGTAACAGACCCACATGGAGATAACCAGGTGGTCAAGGAAGCAGTGAGTATCGGCATTCCGGTTATTGCATTGTGTGATACTAACAACTCCACTTCCAACGTGGATCTGGTAATCCCCACAAACAATAAGGGACGAAAGGCCCTTTCACTGGTATATTACCTGATAGCCAAGCAGACTACTGCATTGAAAGGCATCCCCTTTAATTACAAGTTAGAGGATTTTGAAACAGAACTATAAGTAATTCCAATAACATACTATGTAAGGTGGTGTAGGATTTGAGGAGAACGGCTGTATCAGGACAGTTCTACCCCGGTATTCCGAAATACCTGAAAAGGGAACTAAAAAGGTGTTTCGCTGATATCACCGGAGGTGTAAGGGATGTTACCGGAGCTGTGGTACCCCATGCAGGCTATCCTTATTCAGGTACAACTGCTGCTCATGTCTATTCTGCTTTACCGGAAGCTGACACATACGTGCTGCTGGGTCCGAACCATACAGGGCTGGGCTCTGTAGTAGCTGTGTCCCGGGAAACATGGAATACTCCCTTAGGGGATGTGCCTGCCAACAAAGAACTAGTAAAACAACTTCTTGGCGGTATAATCGACCTGGACGAGAGCGCACACCAGTATGAGCATTCCATTGAGGTCCAGCTCCCCTTCCTGCAGTATCGTTTTTCCCATGAGTTCAGTATTGTTCCCATATGCATGGGATTGCAGGACCAGGAGACTGCCATAGAAGTGGGGAACCAGCTGGCACAGGCAATAAAGGACAGTGATAACAGGATTGTTATCATCGCTTCCAGTGACTTCAGTCATTACGTGGAAGATAGTGTGGCAAAGGAGACCGATAACTATCTTATCGAACCGGTCCTGGAACTGGATGTGGACGGGTTCTATCAACGTCTGGCAGAAAGAAACGCATCGGTCTGCGGGTACGGTCCCATCTCGGCAATGCTTACGGCATCTAAAGCACTGGGTGCTTCAAAGGGTACCTTGCTCAACTATACTACCAGTGGTGACGTAACTGGAGATACATCTGCTGTGGTGGGATACGCGGGCATCATTATTGAGTAATAATTGAGTGATGAAATTTTATTATGACAGTAACTACCTGTAGCGCGCCCGGCAAGATCTATTTCTTTGGCGAACATGCTGTGGTATATGGTGAAAAAGCCATTGCCTGTGCAGTGGACCTGCGAACACAGGTGAGTGTACAGCCATCCGGCGAGCATATTATCTGTTCAAGTCTGGGTACAACCGGCCTTGATACTGTAAAACACCCCTATGTTACCCGGTGTATCAGGGAAATGGAACAATACATTACCGGTTGCGTAAAAGTCGATATAACATCCGACCTGCCAGTGGGTTCAGGACTTGGTTCATCGGCTGCGGTGACAATTGCAACACTGTATGCATTATCCATCCAATTCGATACTGGCCATACCCTTGATGAGATCGCTGCCATCGGGCATGCCATTGAAGGCAAGGTCCAGGGTGCGGCAAGTCCCACCGACACCTTTGTGTCCACAATGGGCGGCGTGGTAACCATACCTGACAGGAAAAAATTATCACTACCCGGGTGTCCCATTGTCATAGGTTATACAGGCAGTTTTTCATCTACCAGAGAACTGGTGGCGAATGTCAGGTCGCTCAAGGAGAATTACCCGTTAGCAATTGACCCGATCATCAGTACAATTGGCAGCCTTTCCGGTTATGGTGAAGTATTGATCGAAGACAAGGATTACGCTGCACTGGGCGGTCTTATGGATATAAACCACGGTCTGCTCGATGCACTGGGTGTAGGTTCAAAGGAACTCTCGAACCTTGTCTGGGCTGCACGGGGTGCCGGTGCATGGGGTGCCAAGACCACAGGTGCAGGAGGAGGAGGCTGTATGGTTGCTATCACTGACAATCCTGAAAAGGTGGCAGATGCGATCCGTTCTGCAGGCGGGGAGGCCATTATCACCAATCCTACTCACGAAGGGGTGAAAGTTGAATGAAAGACCTGACTGTACTGAAGATTGGCGGCAGTATTATTACTGAAAAATCCAGCCAGACCCCAAAAGCCCTGCCTGGTGAGATCGATCGTATTGCAGGTGAGATTGCGGGCATGGCTGTTGAGGCTGCAAACAAAGGCAACCTGATAGTGGTTCACGGTGCGGGTTCTTTCGGGCATCCCCTTGCCAGGAAATACCGGCTAACTGAACAATTCGATATGGAAGGTGTCATTGAGACGCACCGCAGTGTCAGGATATTGAACAACATTGTTGTCGATGCCCTGAACCGGGCTGGAGTGCCTGCGGTTCCTGTACATCCTTTCGGAAGTTTTTTGCTTGATTGCGGACGTATCAGTGAAATGCTTACTACCCACATCCTTGTTATGCTGGAGAGGGGGATGGTCCCGGTACTTCACGGCGACGTGGTCATGGATGCAACAAGAGGTGCAGCCGTTTTGAGCGGCGACCAGGTAGTGCCGTATATTGCACAACAGCTGGGTGCCGGAAGTATCGGTATCGCCAGCGTGACAGACGGGGTACTGGATGACAAAGGACACACCGTACCTGTGATAACACCTGCATCATTTGATAAAGTAAAAGTCCATATTGGCGGGTCTTCACATACCGATGTTACCGGCGGCATGCTTGGAAAAGTAACCGAACTGGTGGACCTTGCTGACAGGTCAGGTATCAGCAGCCGGATATTCAATGCATCGATACCAGGGAATGTTCGTGCATTCCTGGATGGTGCGACACCGGGTACACTTATAAAAAAGGATAAGTGAGTTCTTAACAATAATGGTAAGGGAAACATGAGTACATCAAACAGGAAGATCGAACATCTTGAATTATGTGCCAACCGGAATGTGGAAGCAAACAGGGATGAGCACAATTTCAGGCGCACGGGGTTCGAGGAAATAACACTTGTACACAATGCACTGCCAGGGATCAACAAGCAGGAGATAGATACTTCTGTTGAGTTTTTGGGTCACAGGTTGGCATTCCCCTTATTGATAGCTTCCATGACCGGAGGCCATCCCGATACTGCGAAGGTGAACGAGTCACTGGCACTTGCCGCACAGGAGATGGGAATCGGCATAGGTGTCGGCAGCCAGAGGGCGGCCATCGAAGACCCTAGCCAGGAGGATTCGTTCAGGATAGTAAGGGACGCCGCACCCGATGCCTTTGTTTACGGAAATATAGGCTTGCCCCAGCTTAAGGAATACGGGGTTGAGGGTGTCAGGCAGGCTGCCGAAATGATAGATGCCGATGCCATGGCCATACACCTTAATTTCCTGCAGGAAGCCATCCAGCCCGAAGGTGATACAGATGCAAGAGGAGGGCTTGAGCTTATCAAACAGGTATGTGACGAACTTACGATACCTGTGATAGCCAAGGAAACGGGAGCAGGTATCAGCCGCGAGGTAGCGCAACAGTTGTGCGATGCCGGTGTGTCTGCCATAGATGTAGGTGGCCTGGGCGGCACAACCTGGGCTGGTGTGGAGGTCTACAGGGCCAGGCAGCAGTCCGATACCATGAGCGAAGAACTTGGTAACCTGTTCTGGGACTGGGGTATACCCACTGCCATTAGTGTGATAGAGAGCAGCATTTCAGTGCCGGTTATCGCAACCGGAGGAATACGTACAGGAGTAGATATGGCGAAATCCCTGGCAATAGGTGCCAGCGTGTGCGCAGCAGCACTGCCGCTGGTAGTACCGGCGTTAAATGGACCGGAAGATGTGAAGGCCAGGCTTGGTGTCTTCCTGGAAGAATTGAAGACTGCCATGTTCCTGACCGGCAGCGCTACCATTGGGGAGCTTATGCAATCCCGTGTAGTAATTACAGGAAAAACTAATGAGTATTTGAATGAACGCGGGTTTAATACTACCCGCTTTGCGTGTAGATAAAATAAAAAAATAGTTATAGAAAATACATAAATATTTTAAAAGGAGGAAATTTTAATGACAGATATAGGAATCATAGCTGTAGGCGGTTATAACGAAATGGGCCGCAACATGACCGCAATACGTGTGGGTGAAGAAGTCATCATAATGGATATGGGACTCCGTCTTGACAGGGTCCAGATACATGAAGATGTTGAGATTGACCGGAAAAATTCCCGGGACCTTATCAATATGGGTGTAATACCCGATGACAGGGTGATGAAGCAAGTCGGAGGAAAGGTAAAGGCTATCGTGTGTACTCACGGGCATCTGGACCATATTGGTGCCATACCAAAACTGGCACACAGGTATGATGCGCCTATCCTATCCACGCCGTATACAACAGAGCTGATCAAGCAGCAGATAAGTAATGAGAAGAAATATAAGGTGAACAACAAGGTGGAGGCCCTTCCAACAGGCCAGATGTATGAGGTGAGCCCTAATATATCAATTGAGCTCATAAGGGTGCAGCACAGTATCATTGATGCAGCCTTTGCCGCCATACACACGCCTGGTGGTACTATACTGTATGCAAACGATTTCAAGATAGACCGTACACCAACTATAGGTGAAGCACCTGATTTTGAGCGGCTGCGACAGATAGGGAAAGAAGGTGTGACCCTGATGATCACGGAAAGTACCAACTCTGACCGCAAGGGCAAGACCCCGTCTGAAAAGATAGCAGCAGATATGGTATCTGATGTGCTGTTGGGTACCGAGGAGGCCGAGTCGGGAGTGATCGTTACTACGTTCTCATCCCATATAGCCAGGATAAAGTCCATAATTGATGCAGCAACAGAGATGGGGCGCATCCCTGTGTTGCTGGGTCGTTCGATGGAGAAGTATGTTGGTACTGCCGAAAAGATGGGATTTTTAAAATTCCCTAAGAACCTTGAGATATACGGTCACCGAAAATCAATTGATAAGGCCCTAAAACGCATTAATAATGAAGGCAGGGAAAAGTACTTGCCCATTGTCACAGGTCACCAGGGCGAGCCCGGTGCCATACTGCCCAGAATAGCTTCAAATGGTACTGATTACAAGATAGAAAAAGGTGACAAGGTGGTATTTTCGGCAAACGTGATACCCAACCCCCTGACCCGGGCGAACCGGTATTCGCTTGAAACGAAACTGGGAATGAAGGGAGCACGGATATATGATAATGTGCATGTTTCAGGTCATGCGTACAAGGAAGACCACTGGGAGCTGCTAAGGTTAATAAGTCCCGAATACGTGATTCCTGCACACGGAGATATTGAGATGCATGGTAATTATATGGAAATGGCCGAAGACGCTGGTTATGTTTTCGGTGAGAATGTACTTATTATGCGTAACGGTGAAGAGATACTTGTGGAATAATTTGATACTATACAGGGGATTTATATGGATTTGCTTGAAGAAATAAATAAAAGAGGCACAATGGTGGATGGGGCCATCCAGAAACTGATGCCTATCGGAGAGCCTGATGAACTCTACCGTGCCATGCGATACCTATTTGATGCTGGTGGAAAACGGTTGCGGCCTGCGGCTCTTTTCCTTTCCACCGAAGCCGTTGGCGGGAACCCACAGGATGTTATTCCTGCAGCTACCACCGTTGAACTGGTCCATAACTTCACCCTAATACATGACGATATCATGGATGAGGACAACCTCAGGCGCGGGATGCCTGCAGTTCATGTGAAGTGGGGTTTGTCTGGTGCCATACTGGCAGGTGATACGTTGTATTCAAAGTCGTTCCACATCCTCAGCCAGACCAGGACTGACGCAGCAAAGATGGTGGAATGCATGATCCTGATGTCCATTACGTGTATAGAGATCTGTGAAGGACAGTGGACTGATATCAGTTTTGAGAAAAGGAATAATGTGTCTGAGGCCGAGTACATGGAAATGGTGGAAAAAAAGACCGCCATACTGTATGCAGCATCCTGTAAGATAGGAGCTATCCTCGGCGGCGGGACTCCTGATGAAGCCCAGGCACTGTGGGATTTTGGACGGCTGACCGGCGTGGGTTTCCAGATATATGATGATGTACTGGACCTGATCACGCCGGAAGATGTGCTGGGAAAGGTAAGGGGAAGTGACCTGATGGAAGGCAAGCAGACCTTAATTGTCATCCACGCCAGGGATAATAATGTAAAACTGGATGTGTTCGGCAAAAGAGAGGCTACCAGGGAGGAGATTGATGACGCCCTGGAGAAGCTTGAAGATTCAGGTTCCATTGACTATGCCCTGACCACGGCCCGGAATTTTGTGGCAGAGGGTAAAGCAAAACTGGATGTCCTACCCGAGAGCGAAGCTAAGGATATACTGCTGGCGCTGGCAGATTATATGATCGAACGGAAATTTTAATAATTCTAATAATTGAAGATTTCAACACTGATAATTCCAATGACTAAAGATTTTAATAATCAAATTCTGTTTCAATTACGATGACCAAACAATGTAAAGCATGCAAGGGCACAGGATATATTGATACCTCAGAGCAGGAATGTCCTGACTGCAAGGGATCGGGCAAACCTAAGAGTCTTGACCTTACCAAAATGACAGAAAAGGACCTGGGAAGCATGCTGGAAGGCGGCTCCAAATGCCAGAAGTGCGGCGGCTCAGGCACCATTACAGTGAAGCAGAAATGCGAGGTCTGCGGAGGCAGGGGTGAGATGGTCAACTGCCGGGTATGCGGCCAGCCCCTGGATGCTGATACACAAGGTGATATGTGTGCTTCCTGCGCCACTAAACCACTGGTACAGAAACTGAGTCCTGCCTGTGATACTTCGGATATGGAGATCGGCATGACCTATGAGGGCGTGGTGGACAGCCTGGCCAATTTCGGTGCCTTTGTGAACCTGAACCCGCGTACCCGTGGGCTGGCACACCAGAAGCACCTGACCAGGACCCCTGAAGTGGGGGAGACGATCTTTGTACAGGTGAAGAACATTGCATCTAACGGGAATATTGACCTTGTGCCTGTAAGCCTCCAGGAATACCAGTTGCTTCAGGTTGAGAAGGATATACCCCGTACCCAGATATCCAAACTTCGCGATCATATCAGCAAACTGGTGCATATATCAGGTGAGGCCATCCAGATAAAGCAGACAGGCGGCCCGACAATATTTACGGTGTCAGATGAGACCGGGACCGTGCCATGTGCGGCCTTTGAGAAGGCGGGGCAGCGCTCATATCCTGAGATAGAATCAGATATGATCGTCAAGGTGGTGGGTGAGCTTAGCGTAAGGAACAGCGAACTGCAGATCGAGATAAGGGAAATACGGCAGATGTGGGGGGGCGAGTCGGCTGCTATCAAAGAGGAGATAGAGAATGCCCTGGATAAGCGTTCCGAGCCCCATGAGATCGAGTTCCTGATCGAGAGCCCGATACTGGAAGCGCTGCGGCCTAAGATGCGCCAGGTCGCCAAGGAGATTCGAAGGGCTATTTTCCATTCACGACCCATTGTATTGCGCCATCATGCAGATGCAGACGGCATTACTTCAGCTATTGCTATCGAGAAAGCAGTGATACCCCTGATACAGGAAGTAGGCGGGTCGGATGCAGGATATCATTTTTACAGACGTTCACCCAGCAAGGCACCGTTCTATGAGATGGTGGATATTACCAGGGACATTTCCTTTGCCACGTCTGATAATGAGAGGCACGGGCAGAAGATGCCGCTGGTGCTGTTAATGGATAACGGCTCTACTGAAGAGGATGTGCCAGCCATGCTGCAGGCCAAGGTGTACGGTATGGACATGATAGTAGTGGACCATCATCATCCCGATGACGTGGTAGACCAGTACCTGTTGGCACACGTGAACCCGGCCCATGCGGGCGGGGATTTCGGTGTAACCACGGGCATGCTGGGTACCGAGATTGCCAGGATGATAAATCCTGATGTGACCGATGAGATACGTCACCTGCCCGGCGTTTCAGCAGTAGGTGATCGCTCTGAAGCACCCGAGGCCACAAAGTATATTGAACTGGTAGCAACGCGGTACAGCCTGGATGACCTTAAGGATATGGCGCTGGCACTGGATTATGAAGCGTTCTGGCTGCGGTTCAATGAGGGTAAGGGTATTACTTATGATGTCCTGAACCTGGGCAGCCTTCAAAGGCACAGGGAATTGGTGCCGCTGTTGGTGAAGCAGGCCAATGCGGCCATCGAGACACAGCTTGAAGCTTCACTGCCGTCGGTCAAGACCCGGGAACTGCCAAGCGGGGCGCTGCTGCATGTGCTGGATGTGGAGAATTTTGCGCATAAGTTCACGTTCCCGCCGCCGGGTAAGACCAGTGGTGAGGTGCATGACCGGTTGTGCCACAAGTATCCTGATAAGGCGATTGTCACGCTAGGATATGGCCCGGATTTTGTTGTGCTTCGCAGCAGGGGTGTGCTTATGAATATCCCGCAAATGGTGCGGGAGTTGCATGAGGAGATACCAGAGGCCAGTATCAACGGCGGCGGGCACCTGGTTGTGGGGAGTATTAAGTTCGTAGGCGGGTTGAGGAAGAAAGTGCTGGCGAAGCTGGCTGAGAAGATTGGGCGGGCTGAAGTGGGGATGGGGTGAATATCGGGGAGATTTAAATTCAAATTCTATTCAGAAATGCCTACTTTATCTACTACTTTTGACAGGGTATATTTTACATGGTCAATCTCTTGTCTGAGCTCTGCAACATCCTGTGTTATGCGGTTTGATATTACATCCCTTGTTTTTTCCTCTTCGGCTTTGATGGTAACAATAGTTTCTTTCTGTAATTCTACAATACTGTCTTGTTTATCCAGCATACTGTCCTGTTTTTCCAGCATACTGTCCTGTTTATTCCGCATTTCTGATAGAATTGGTATACTCTTACCCAATTGTTCCATCTGGAAAGCCTGCATGAATCGTTCAATTGGTGGAATACTATTTTTATATTCTTCAACATTGATGCTTTCTACTTCAGCATCTTCTGGTCTTGTGGTATTGATAAAAGCCTTGAATTCCTCTATTTTTTCATCATCAACTTCGATTATGGTAATGACCGTCTGAAGACCATCAATAAATGTATTAAACGTGTTAAAGTTATTTACCCCAAGAGTAAGTGCTTTATTTGCTAAAAACACTCTGTAACCGATATTCTGGGTTTTTTTACCTTTTATGATGATTTTTAATTTCATTACAATTCACAGTTGTTTTCAACCGTTATAAATTTACCTTTTGGCCAGGAAACTGCCACCTATCTAAGTGGAAAGTGTGATGAATTCATGTTCTAATTTTAACATTCCAGCCACCGGGTAAGACCAGTGGTGAGGTGCATGACCGGCTGTGCCGTAAGTATTCTGGTAAGGCTATTGTGACACTGGGGTACGGGCCGGATTTTACTGTGCTGCGGAGCCGGGGTGTGCTGATGAATATTCCCCGAATGGTGAGAGAACTGCAGGAGGAGATACCAGAGGCCAGTATCAACGGCGGCGGGCACCTGGTTGTGGGGAGTATCAAGTTCGTTGGCGGGTTGAGGAAGAAGGTGCTGGCGAAATTGGCTGAGAAGATAGGGAAGGCTGAAACCAACGAGTAGGTTAGTACACCCGACTTTCAACTTTCATTCTTACCCTTACTTTTGTATTTACCCTCCTCCTTTCCCAATGTATTATCGATTCGATGTAAAGCCCATATTCTATACGGCAGGAATTCTATCATCCCCTCATCCACAGACATAATCTCGCTATGATTCAACGTCACAACCAATCCCCTGTCCAGACCGAAATGACCCATAGCCCGGCGCAGCCCGTCTACTTCTCTTGCCTTTGTCGAAGCATCTGAAACATCCAGGCATACATTGATCAAACCAACAGGCTCTGTACCATCCCAGATCAGGAAATCTACCTCCTTTTTGTCCATCAGGCGGTATATTTCATACCCTTTCCTTCTAAGGTCAAGAAATACTGCATTTTCCAGCAATTTCCCTCTGTCCGACGAGAATCGATGTGAAGACACCAGAAGCAGACCATTATCCACAGCATATACTTTCCTGGGACTCCGCTCCCGTTTACCCGCAGAAAATGAATGAGTATTCAAAAAGAACAGAAGGTAAGGCTCTTCAAGATACCTGGAAAACCTTTCAATAGAATCCAGTGAAACACGCCCACCCAGTGCACGTTTTGTCCCGTTCAACGTAACCGGACCAGGTACGGATGCCATAAACGTCGTAGCAACCGCTTCTAATTTCTCAATCTCCCGCACTTCATATCTCCGGGCTACATCATGGTTGATGATATCACGGTATATCTGTAAGACCATTCTCTCTTTAAGGTCAGGTTCGGGTGTAAGCACTACTGCCGGGAAGGTCGATGCTGAGATATATTCTGATGCCAGGCTCTTGATCTTTTCAGCATCCGCCAGCGGATCATCAGGATCGATCCCGTGAAACCGGAGGTATTCGGAAAGGTCAAGAGGAAATACCTCCAGGTCAAGATGTCTTCCTGTCAGCAATGTGGCAAGTTCTCTTGACAGAAGTTCTGCTGATGAGCCGGAAACGATGATATGCATGTCAGGATTTTTATCCTGCTGTATCCTGACCCAGCGCTCCCACTCCGGAAGCCTTTGAACTTCATCAAGAATAATGTAGCACGGTCCCTGTGGGTCGACAAATGCCATATGGGCAGTTATTATCTGGTCAAGAAGACCAGAACCGTCCTGCACTGGAAGTCTTGGGTCCTCGAAGTTCACATACAGGGTTTGCGTTGGCTCTGCTGCTTTATTTTCTATAAGGTGATTAATAAATTGAATGAGGATTGTGGTCTTGCCGCATCTTCGAACACCTGTAACAACCACGACCTGTCCTGTTGATGTGAGTCTTTCAAGGTTGTTTAAATAATCCGGGCGGATGACACCTGTGAAGGGTTTGGTTCTCCAGAAGTTAAAAGGGGTTAAGATGTCAATTAATTCTCGTTCATCCATGATATTGAGTAATATGTTGTGACTTATAAAGTTTACGATATATCAGACAAAATTCGATAATTATGTACGATATATCCGTAACTTCTCCATTTACTAAACTCCCAAATGACCGATAGGTTCATTCTCATCCAGTTGATCTCAAAGGTATTCCATGGGACATCATATTACCATCTCGATTTTCATACTTTGTATTTGTTTAGCTCATACACAACTCTCGCCTGAGAAGTTGCTCCAGTTC
>CBDUUM010000021.1:0-14341 GCA_965370445.1 uncultured Methanosarcinales archaeon | reverse complement strand
TATGTTAACTTTGGTGCATATTATTGTTTCGGCAGGTACCCCCGTATCCTGCCGTTCCTCCACAGCCGGGTTTAAAGCCAGTTTCTTTCTCGTACCATGAATCCAATTATTTTCATCAACAAAACTTTAATAACAAATAAGTTACTAATAATTTTGTTAGTAACAAATTTGTTAGACTAATCGTATCCACTTTAAATCTAAGGGTAACTGACGCCTTTTTAAAATCGAAAACCTGCTAAGGCACTTGATTTACTAAACTCCCAAATGACCGATAGGTTCCTTTCATTAGTTCAAGGACCAAATGATATAAACTATGAATACAGAACTGATATCAGTGGAAATAATATGATAGAAGATACCTATTCAGTAGTCTGGAAACTTGAAACTCAACTGATTATTAAACCAAAAATTATTATTCAGGAAGAATCAGGGGAAAAGATCAATGAACAAAGAAGAGAATACCTCGTGTAGGGTTAAGATTGTCGGCAGGGATAACAAAAACAGGCCGATTTTGGAATTTTTTGGCGATGAGGCCGAATGTGGGAGTGTGCTTTCTGTCCTGGCAGGCCAAGAAGAAATAATTATACGAACAAAAAATCCTGGGTATTGAGAAAATTTATTTTCTGGATGAGCATTTTGATTTATTAAAAAACAGCAGGCGGGTTTTTAGAAGCTTCGGATGCGGGGCAGCAGACCCTTGACCAGTGGTTCTGAAACATTGCAGGAAAAGTGGTCTGTTGTATTGCCTTTTTTTAACGTATAGGTAAGTATAAACACATAATTCTATCTCGCAGTTGAAATTCAATTATAAAATTGATGTTCTTGATTCACCTCTTTCCCATTATTCTAACAGTAGTTTCTGTAACAACAATGAAATGTCCAGGGAGGGAGTTTTCATATTTTTCAAGCAGGTGCTCCAGTACAGCAATTTTATTTGCAGGCCGCTCATCTTCAAGACGTAAAAGTACCACACCTTTATGCTGTTTTTTCTCCCGAAAAACAAGCTCACCAAAGTCTTTGTCATTCGTGATCAATATCCGGTTTTGCTCACTGGCTTTCTGGATTACCTCTTTATCATCCGCGCCCCTGATTTCATCATATACCGAAATCACATCATGGTTTTGCAGGCGCAGCCACTGTGCAACCGCAGGCCCTGTGCATTCATCCACAAGGAACCGCATCTAACAGGCCTCTGCAGTCAAAGGCATAAATGTGGTGTTTTCAAGGGATTCTGTTGCAAATAACAAACATGCTTTAATGTCATCTTCGTTTAATCCTTTGTACTCTTCAAGGATTTCCTCCACAGAAGCGCCATGTGCTAATAATCCCAGGATAAACTGCACCGTAAGTCTTGTTCCCCTTATTACAGGTTTTCCAGTCATAACATTGGGGTCAAGAATGATGCGTCCAAGCAATTTTTCCGCGTTCATAATTCTTCACCTTATCTATTATTTTCTCTTTAGTCATATAAAGACCATTGATTTTTACGTTTAGATATACTCTGGTGCCTTGGGTGTCAATTCGACCCACACCTTTTGGTATTTCTATTCTACTGCAAATAGGATATGTCATCGTTCTTATTTCCTCTCATAACATCACGCTTTTTCATTTTGCAAAGATATTAATCGCTGAACAATTTTAGTTTCGACGTCGGTTGCATTTGTTATTGAAATCAAAGGTAATCCAAAACATTTGAAGGATTGGAAATGGAATTTATCATTCCAATCATCTTCCCAATCAGTTTTTGTTCCATAAACAATTCCATTAGCATCTGGATTTTCACCATAATAACCAAAACATTTCGCATACCAGTAATCCCAATTATTACCTACCTCATTACTTTCGCCATAATCAAAGTATCCTGCTGTAATAAGAGGTTCATTAATTTCTACTTCATAGTATTCCTCTATATCATCTGTAAGAAGAATCGATACAAAAGCTAAAAGATGAGGATTTGCTTCATGTTTATAAAATCGTAACAATATATGTGGAAACCATCTTTCAGGATAATCCAAAGATAATGAACTGCCGTATGAAACAACCTTTTTAAAACCTTTCCAACCTTCGTTACCCATAATTTCGTCAACTGTGTTTAATAGCAAAGCTATTTGACTATATATCCTCTCAACACCATGAAAAATTTGTATAATATTCGCTCCATCTTCACTCATTTTAGAACCTCCATTCAATTTTACTGAAATTAGTAGTCCAATCGTAACAAGCCGTATTTTGAAATTGCCAATTGACATTGGATAAATTTTCTGGACCCGTAACACCTTCAAAGAATATCAACCATTGTTGCCGTAAAACTTCAACAAGATCTTTGAGAATATCATACTTGCTGTTATGGAAAATAGTTGGTAGTTTACGCCACGATAACCAAAAAATTTCCATCTCTTTTCCTCTAGTTCTAAAATAATCCGATTTAGATGCTTCAATATCTTCCATGGGATGTCCAAAATCTGCTGTAATATAAAGCAGATAAGGGTTTGATTTTTTCTTTGTTGTATATGCAATAAGATTATCCCATTCGCGTGCAAGCTGGTCATTTGGTTTGTCGCCATCATCCGCCTCTGATGATTTACCTGATTTGAATTTTGCCTCAACTAAGATAGTAGTTTGAGTTCCTGTTGTATGTTCTATATGGATTAATACATCAGGTTCACAAGCATAGCAATTTTCTTCCTTCAAACGTTGCCAGAAATCATATTCTATGTTTGAAATCGGGGGTAAATATATGAAAGGATTTTTATCATTCAGTCCTTCAGCGGCAGATAATAAAGGGATGAGTCCGTATTCTTGAGGAACATATTTTATTGAACCAAAAACATTCGATGTGAGTAAGTCCTCTAAGTCTTCTTCATTTCGTGTCAATTTATTGTGAAGTTGTGCGGCGAGCATTTTTATCTCAATCAATGTATAATAACAGGGGGATAACTTTGTGAAGTTATTTCAATCAAAACAAGGGTCCCCTTTTGGTCGTCGATAAAATTTCAAAATCGTATTAATGTCTTCATTGCTGACTTTAATTATTGATTTCCCTCTAAAAATCAAAGAAAAATTTTTGAGTGCGTGTTCTGACGTTCGGTCTTCTTTAAAATAATTATTAATAAAAAGTTGTGGTAACTGATACTTCATTAAACATTTCAAGTTCAAATAGGAAAGTATTTTTCCATCAGAAAAATTCACTGAATTGTTATTTTTATTAAGACTGGATATTTTCGCCCATCCAATGATACAACTATCTGAATATATCAATACCTTGTCATTTTTACTTAAATAACGCCAAATATCATTTCCTTTTTTAGATTCCCCTTTATTTTTTCCATAACCAGTAATGAAAAGATTTGGCATTCCTAAACCAATAAAATCCCACTCCCTTCCATTTTGGATACAATCTAATAGAAATTCTTTTGCATCTTCTTCTTGATTATATACGAATATAGTTCCCTCTAGATCACGATTATGCAAATTATAGTCCTCAATGTTTTTATCATAACCTTCATCATAACCCCCATTATATAATTCTTTTATTTTCGCTTTTTCATCATTTTTCCTTTTTCTTATCTTATCCAATCTTGCTAAGTGCATTGAAATGTCAAAGTTATCATCTGTCATTGATTTATAAATTTCTAATGATGCTATAAGTATTTTTCCAGTTTAATTTAAGTTCATTGGTCATCGGTTAAGGAATATTATTGGCTTGTTGTTGCTGTTTTTTTATAAAAACAACTTAACACACACTGTATGTTAAAGTTATAAGTGTGTCTTGCTGGTTTAATCGCTAATCAGTTTTTGCGTAATTTTTAGAATTGTGTGTTATTTATCACGATTCACCACTTAACCGATAATGCATGGAAATAGATCGTGAGGTGGTCGTAGGGCGAGGATTTGTTAGAGACAATTGAAAAATACTATGAATACTTGAGAGCATAAACATAGAGACCATAGTAAATCCCCCATTCTCCCCACTATACCACAAATAATATTTTCATATATCACAGTATACAAACAACCCCTCCTAATATATCCAATAACTACAATCAATAAATATCAAAAAATCGGAGCTTACAAACATGACACTCAGAAGCGATGAAGTTACAAAAGGATTAGAACGAGCACCCCACCGCTCCCTGCTAAAAGCCATGGGAGTGATCGACAACGAAATGGACCGCCCGTTCATAGGTGTAGTCAATTCCTGGAGCGAATTAATACCAGGCCACATACACCTCGACAAACTTGGAGAATCAGTAAAAGCAGGAATCAGGCTGGCCGGAGGCGTACCATTCGAATTTTCCACCATAGGTATCTGTGATGGTATAGCCATGGGCCATGAGGGAATGAAATATTCACTACCCAGCAGGGAACTCATACGTGATACCATTGAGCTAATGGTCCAGGCACACCGTTTCGACGGCATGGTAATGATACCCACCTGCGACAAGATAGTACCAGGCCACCTGATGGCAGCGGGCCGGCTGGACATCCCCACAGCAGTGGTCACAGGAGGCCCCATGCTGCCCGGGTTCGTGGACGATGAACAACGGGACCTGATATCAGTATTCGAAGGCGTGGGGGAACGGCAGAACAACAAGATAACAGATGAGAAACTAAAGGCACTGGAGGATTGCTCATGCAGCGGTGCAGGTTCATGTGCCGGATTATTTACAGCCAATACCATGGCCTGTGTGACAGAAGCACTTGGCATGAGCCTGCCGGGCTGCGGCACCACCCATGCCGTGGATGCAAAGAAGTTCAGGCTGGCCAAAGAGACCGGGATGAAGATAATGGAACTGGTGGAGAAGGATATCACTGCCAGGCAGATAGTAACCCCTGAAGCCATCGACAATGCCGTACGTTTGGATATGGCCATCGGCGGCAGTACAAATACGGCCCTGCACCTGCCAGCCATTGCCCACGAGTTCGGAGTGGACCTGCCGCTGGACAGGTTCGATGAGATGAGCCGTGCCACACCCCACCTTACAAACCTCAGACCTGGCGGGAACCAATTCCTGCTCGACCTTGAACGTGCGGGCGGCGTGCCTGCCGTGATGCAGCGCCTGGGTGATATGCTGTCCCTTGATGTGCTTACCGTGACAGGTGAGACAATGGCAAAGAACCTGGAAGGCTTCACACCGATAAATCCCAGGACCAATGCCAGTGTCATCAAGACCCTGGATGACCCCGTACATCCCGAAGGCGGGATAGCCATACTGAAAGGCAACCTTGCACCTGAGGGGTCGGTCATCAAACAGACCGCAGTCCATCCTGATATGATGGTACATTCCGGGCCTGCCCGGGTGTTCGACAGCGAAGAGGAATCCATGCACGCCATCATGGACAGGCAGATAAAGGCCGGAGATGTAGTTGTCATACGCTACGAAGGACCAAAAGGCGGCCCAGGAATGAGGGAAATGCTCTCTCCCACATCTGCCATTGCAGGTATGGGCCTGATCGATTCCGTGGCACTTATCACTGACGGCAGGTTCTCAGGCGGCACACGGGGCCCCTGTATCGGGCACGTGACACCCGAGGCTGCACAGGGCGGCCCCATCGCACTGGTGGAGGAAGGTGATACCATTGAGATAGATATCCCCAACCGGCTGCTGAATATAAAGGTGCCAGGTAATGTCCTGGAAGAGAGGAAGGCGGGGTGGAAAAATCCGGTAGCAGAAACTAAAAAGAGCTATCTTGCCAGATACCAGCGGTACGTGGGTACTGCATCCCGTGGCAGCATCCTTGATTAGGAGAATATTTGACACAATATTTTCCACTGTTCCGGCTGTCATGATCCATTGAAATAGATATTGATCAAAGTCAAAATGGAGCCCAAATGCTGCAAAAGGAAGAAAAAATAACTGTCATCCTGATGGTTATGGCACTACTGGTATTGATCATTGTATACTTCGGTCTTATTGTTGATAGTATGGAAACCTCCCTATATTCAGAGCACTCGGCCACTGGCGACCGGGTTGTATTGCATGGTGATGTAGTCGGAAAAAAAGGGACATTTACCGGTGACCACCTGATACTTACAGTGGATAGTGAAGGCAGCAGGGTCAAGGTCTTTATCCACTGTGATAATGGTGCTGAAAAGGTCAATAACATAATTGAAATTGCAGATACAGTTGAGGTTACAGGTACCGTGGAAGAATACCAGGGTGAAAAAGAGATTGTGGTGGAACAACCTGATGATGTAAAGATACTGGTGTAAAGATACTGGGATAGTGTGTACTTTTCAACTGTGGATAATAGTGTATATTTTTCAATAATGATTGATAGTGTGCTGTCGCCTGACGCACTAACTCCGGAGTTTCATCCACTGGCTAATACCGTTGTCCACTCCAGTAACCCTCTATGCCAGGCAATATCGCAGGAATATTCCGCATTGGGGTTGTCTTATCGATCATAGATAGACTTTGTCAATAACTCACGCAAGGACCTATACAACACGGTTGTCGCTTATTTGGTTTAAAGATATAAATATCTTGGCAATTTGAATAATAATCAGGATGATTATCGATTCAAATGATATTAAAATATATCAACACCGCAAGCAGTACCAGCACTGCTCCCGTCACCAGCCGAATCTCGACACGCCTCTTTTCCCTGATGTCATTGACCCGTTCAGGGCTGAGCCCGAACGCCAGCATAATACCCAGGATAAGCACCGGCAGTATCACACCCAGATTGTAGAAAAAAAGGTATATGGCCCCGTCAGCAATTTTACCCTGTGTTATCAACACATCCAGAATGGCAAAATAGACCGCACCCACGCACGGTGCCTTGATAAGTGAGAACATTGCACCCGCAAGGAATGAAACCATGATCGTATTCCTGTGCTCGATCCCGTCAACCAGTCGTAAAAATGACCCGGACGTTTTGAAACTCGACCTGCCATGCACCTTCAGGTGGTACGCATCATAAAAATGCCACAATCCAAGCAGTCCCACCAATACTACCAACAGCAAGGTAATAGTATCCTTGATCTCAGGCTGCTGTTTAATCACACCCAGCAGCCCCATCCCCACCACCATGAACATGACAAATATACCTGCACAAAAGCCACCCACGATCTTCAGCAGTTCAGTGCGGTTTCCCTTTGAAGACAAGGTCAATGATGCCAAAAATGCCATCACAGCCAGCAGGCATGGATTGAATCCTGCCAGCAGACCCGCCACCAATACCACAGGGAGAGATAGCTCGGGTAAAATATTCTCACCGTTGGCAGGCTGGACAGAGTGATTTCCAGGAATAAGCAGTGTATTTTCAATCCCTGCAACCAGCAGTTCTTCCAGTCGTTCCTCATCGCCATTATAGTCCGGATATGTTATAGTGATTTGGTGATTAATGACCAGGGCAGGGACAGAGGCTATCCCGTACTCACTCACCATGCGGTCATATACTTTCATATCACCATAGTCTGAATATATCTCATATTTGGAGTAGGAGATGTTGTCATATCCCTGGATGACTTTGTCCACTACAGGTTCGATCCCGGCGCAATTTAAACAGCCGTCCTCATAGAAATACTCCACTACCACTTCACCGGACTGGCCGCTTGCCGTAATTGGAAAAAACAGGACTATTGACAGCAATACCAGTACTGTAAAAACATTAATGGCATGCAGTGGAAGCACAGGTCTCTTTTTCATATTGGCTCTCCAGGACCTGGCCCGTGGTCAGGTTTGCGATCTCCCCAGTGTAAGCAGATACATAACTCTCTACAACATACAGGGACTTAATACCAGAACATGCACAGTTGCGCTCCATCATCTCTACTTTCCAGTATATTTCATCTTCCTGAAGTGCACTGTTATTAGTCTCAAAACCCTGGACTAACGTGGTCTTATTGCCCCTCCATTCAGGCCTTTTGAATTTCCCTGACATGTATTCCATAGCAGCAGGGTCTTGTTTTACGAGTTCAATTGCCTGTGATGCATTTATCTTAATTTGAGGGGGTTCCTCACCTTGCTGGTCTGTAAGATCAATACATGCAGAAACCGCAATAAGTACACTAATAAGAATAATTACTCCTGCTGCATTTGCAAAAACCTGACGCGTCATAATTCAAATTCGTTATAATAATTATTAAACCTTTTCCGCATTTGCTCCCAGGTGGGCAGGTTTGTCTGGCAGCCAACTTTTTCCACTACAAAAGATGCCGTAGCAGACCCCACCCGTCCGCACACATCCACGGGATAGCCCCTGGTATATGCCACCAGGAATCCTACACGGTAGGCATCGCCCGCTCCAGTGGGGTCCACTGCATCCACCTGTACGGCAGGGATGAATATCCTCTCCCCGTCCATGTGTATCTCACTGCCACCTTTGTCAAGTGTGACCACAACCAACCCGATATCCGCCTCCAGTTCCTCACGTGAGCGCCCTGTCATCCGGGCGAGCCGTTCTATCTCATGGCGGTTGGTGAACAGGATATTGGTATGTTCCAGTATGATATCAAGGCATTCCCTGGAATATACTACCAGATCCTGTCCCGGATCGAATGAGACAAAGTCAGCCAGCCTGGCAGCCTTTGAATTGAACACGGGATCGGCAGTGGCCAGATGTACGAATTCCAGGCGGGGCGGTTCAAGTTTTGGGAAATCGCTTGATGCCCCCCAGTAAAAATAGGTTACCTGATCATGGTCCTCATCCGTATATATGAATGCTGAAGCCGTTTTTTTATCCCTGATGTTGTACAACAGACTGGTATCCACACCCAACCGTCCCAGATGCCGCTGGTAATCAGACCCTTTAAAATCACAACCAACAGGCGAGACCAGCTGGCTTTTTCCTCCGAGTGTGGCTATTCCTGCCGCAATATTTGCTGCACCACCGCCAAAGTAAATGTGGTAACCGTTTATGGGCATTGACGAGTTGGGCGGTGCGAACCGTGTTACGTCAAACAGGTGGTCATATGCGGTGTGCCCTATTACGGAAATGGTTTTGTCCAAGAGCAATACCCCTTCTCTCACTCATCTTCATCAGAATGTTCCAGTTCAGTGACCTCTATCACATTAAGTGGAATATTTTTCATTGCTTTACCTATCACAGATTTTGCTATCCTGGCAGCATGTTCCTCATTCTCGGCATCGAATACGCGCATCTCAAGCATCAGTCCCACAAGTGCGGTATTGGCTGTAATGAATACACTATCAAATGGTTCATTACAGGCAGGACAATAAGTGGTGCCGATATCTATTTCAATATATTCCAGTTGGGGATTCAGGCGTTTCCCTGCCTCTGCAATAGCCACTCCCATTGCATCATCAACTGTTTCAATGTCCTTTACCAACCAGGCCGCTTCCAATATTACCTTGTAATTCATCAACATACAACAATCAATCCTCACATATTCTTACAACTTTTATCATCTTTATAACCGTTTTATCATTGAAATACTAAATGGCAAACAATTCGGGATTTTTTACTGTAAATACTCCCAATCGTACGCCGGCATCCAGCCATGCATGACCATAACTGAAACATACCAGGGCATTGACCCTGTCTTCACTCTCTACGAAATGGACACCGTCATTATAATATGATCTGGCCATGTCGAGATAATCATCTGCTATCTTCTTGAGATATGACCCTTCTCCCACTGAAGTCTTAACGTCTTTAAGTGCCCCTTCCAGCATAACCATATACCGGTTGGTCTTCTCTTCAAGATTCGCAGGTTGAGACTGCATCAACCCAAAATTATCGTGAAATAACGTAAATGTTCTTATTAATCTCCCAGGGGCCTCATCTACATACTAACGTACCCTGTTCGTTGGTTTGGGTAATATACCGTTACCCATTCCCTCAATATCATATTCATCAAGAATCTCCCCCACGATCTCTTCAATGATATCCTCCATGGACAACAGCCCCACCACTTTCTGGTTCTCATCAACCACTACTGCTATCTGGATCTTCCTGAACTGGAGTTCCTTGAATACCGACGCGATCTTGCGGTCACTCCTGACAGTCAATATGGGTCGCAGTATCTCTTCAACATTCATTCCTTCAAGTTCTTCATCCCGGTATTTCAGCAGGTCTTTGGCATATATCATGCCTATAATATTGTCAAAGTTATCCTCCCAGACAGGAAGCCTTGAATGACCGGACTCATTGATCTTTTCAAGTGCTGTATCAAGGGTTATGGTATTTTCAACTGTTACCATATCGGCCTTATAGGTCATGGCCGTCTTTGCTTTCTCGTCAGTGAACTCGAATACCTTATGGATATAGTCCTGCTCATGACGCTCGAACACGCCTTCTTCCACCCCGACCTTGAGTAGGAGTTCTATCTGGTCTTCTGTAATAAAGGGGTTCTTGATCTTTTCCTTTACCCCTAAAATTCTTAGTACTATGCGGGAGATCTGGGTGAAAATAAACACAACCGGGTATAGTATCCTGGTAAGTAGTTCCAGCAGCCCTGCAATCTTCAGGGAATAGGTATCTGCATGCCGGGTGGCGAAGGTCTTTGGGACGATCTCCCCGAATACCAGGATAACCACTGTCATTACACCGGTGGCTATGGCAATACCCATATTACCAAAATAATTCAATGTCAGGGCAGTGACAAGCACGGAAGCAGTCACATTTACGATGTTGTTACCTACAAGAATTGTGGTAATGAACTTCTCAGGATGCTGCAGTTCCTTATGGATGATATTGGCATTCTTATCTCCTTTCTCTGCCAGGTGGAGCATCTTAATCCGGTTTGCTGCAATAAAAGCGGTCTCGGAAGATGAAAAAAAAGCCGATAGTCCTATCAGTATTATAACTGAGAAAATCTCAATTAATGTTATTAGATCAATCACTGCTCTATTAACCCACTTTTGTTAACTCTAATTGGTATTTGGTTCGTATACTTAAAAATTTTTATGGTAAATAACATAGCGGGGCATGGATTCGAACCATGGATCTACGGGTTATGAGCCCGTCGGGATTTCCTGACTACCCCACCCCGCTTTTGTGGTATTAAATAAGGTATGGGTAAGGGCTTAGATAAGCGATTATTAGTCATAAAGCCTTCGGTGACTTTTTTGGGTGCGGTTTATGATTAGGAAAGCCAGGCCATAGTATAGTCCATACTCACATCCATATATCGGCTTTGCAGACAAAGTGTCACATAAGCCGCCGGTGGGAATTGAACCCACGACCTACTGATTACGAATCAGTCGCTCTGCCAGGCTAAGCCACGACGGCAAAAAGTTACTAATCAATTCACGCTAATATTTATTGTATCCATTATCTACTTATCGTTCTTTCGGATACGCTTAACTTCCACCTCACCTAAGGAAGGCACATAACAGGCTTCCAATCCCATGCGGGAAAAATCTTCATCCGTGAACACTTCCTTCAACTGCCCGGAATCCAACCTATCTTCCTTCCTGAGGTGATTATTAATAGCGCCGAGATAGAATCTCTTCTTCGACCTGGCAATCTTGCCAAGAATTTTTAAAAGCCTGGTCTTTTCAATTTTACCAATCTGCAAAACAGATTCTTGCACCTCATCTTTATCAGTTTCCGAAACCAACAACCCCTCCGCTTCCAGTGGAACCTCCGCAGGTTTATGGTGCTTCACCCATTCAGTGATCAGTTGTGCACTTTCCCTGCCAGAACATACCTTCATTTCCCGCTCCATCCAATCCGGCAGATACTCATTTACCCCCATCCCGCCCTTGCTCGCAAACCTAAAATCACAAAGCACCAACACTCCATCCTCATCTGCTGCACGATGTACCCGCCCCAGTGCCTGCAGTGCCCTGTTCATAGCAGGCAGGGTATAAGCTATGAACATCCCCTGTTTTTTCCCGTACTTGCCTTTGTAATACTCATTAACAGTCTTCTGTATCTCGGTATATGCAGTCAGCGGCAATCCCACCACCATGGCACCTTTCAGGGCCTCTCCCCGATAGTCGATCCCCTCACTCATCTTGCCGCCTGCCACCGCAAGCAGTACACCGGGTTTTGTGGCACTCTTAAGCCCTGCCCGGAAGAACATAGCCAGCACTGATGATACTTCCTTCGAGTCCCTGGGTTCAAGGTATATCTGTTTGCCTGCTGCATTTGCAATCGTGGTGCAGACATCCATGTACTGGTTCAGTAGATTATATGAAGTGAAGTAGACCACAACATTACCAGGCACACCAGTAATAAACGCATCCAGATGCTGCTGTATCTCTGTCACATTATCCTGATCATCCCTTAGCGAACTCTGTGTAGTGGCCCTGCTTGCTGCCAGTACCAGCCTGTTCTCGGAAGGGAACTGGTTTGGGAGTGTCAGTATGGTTGCCCTGCCGTTTTTAGCGAAATAGTACAGCTCATATGCTTCAGGCGGCGAGAATGTTCCGGAGATCATTACAGTAGCATGGTGCTGGCCCACCACGCTCTCTATCTGCAGACTGGGGTCAAGGTTGCGTATCTCAAGCGTGGTGGATGTGTAACTATTGCCCCCCACCTGGCGTTTTTCAGTGTATTTCAGGGGCACGTAAGCTTCATCGTTCTTTGCAAAGTTCAGCATGAACAGGAAGTCACCTACCTTTTGAAGGTGTATCTCGGATGATTCGGATCCCTTCTCCTTCTGCCTGGCTATCACATCACCCAGGTTCATCAGTTCAGCCACCATCCTCTCATCCTCCCGAACCAGGCTTTCGCCAAACACAAAATCCGAGAACATATGCGGGTCGAACCACTCCTCTGATGATGTGCCTTTCTCGTTCATCTTTTCCATGAACTTCATTATCCTGGGCAGTATCTGCTCTGCCACGGCCAGGCTCTGGTTCAGGCCCGCCCTCCTTGCCTTCATCCTTGAGGATTCCACTTCTTTTATGGCTTTCTTGACAGAGAACTGGGGCAAGACATCGCTGTTCACAGCCCGGACAGTATCACCCAGGTTATGGGCCTCATCTATAAGCAGGATAGTTTTTTCGGGATCCAGTCCCAGCCAGTTGTACATGGCATCCCTGTAGGTATCATCGAACACATGGTTGTAGTTCAGGATAACCACATCAGCATCTTCTGCCGATAATGCCATAGCTTCATAGGGACATATATCGCCGCAATGTTCGTCCAGTTCGTCCAGGTAAATAATATTGTCCCCGATGGCTCTGCCAACTTCCTGGGCTTTCCTGGAACTGCGAAACTTAATTTCCCCATCAAATAGATAAGCCTCCTTGGACAGCAAATAATATGGACAGCAGGAACGCTCCCCCTCCCTCTCATCCATTATCAATTCAAGCAGCGAATCATCCTTTGAAGGGTCATAGACCGTATCCTGCGACCTTCCTGCCAGATACATATATTCCTGCATCCTTGATTCCAGCAGTTGCCTGGTCATGATCTTTAGTAGATCGCATCCCAGGTAGACGCTGTCCATCTCATCCCTCAACTGGCAGGTCTTTGCCTTGCCTACCAGGTATGCAACCCTGGGACGCTTGTTGGTGTTCTGCCTTATTTTCTTAATCTCGTCCAGATAGATAGAAACCTGGCTTACAGTGCGCAGTACAACTACAATGCGCTCATCATTTTTGGCAGCAAGCAGAGCCGACAAAATACTGGTCTTCCCGCTGCCGGTGGGTGCATCCACCATAAATACGCTGTGCCCGCCTGTGTTAACTATTTCTGCCGCTGCCTCCAGCATATCACGCTGATAGGGCCTGTATTCGGGGTAGGGAAACCAGCGGTCGATATCCTGGTCCAAAACTTAACACATCCCTACAAAATTTCCAAGCATCTTCAACTCCAGGCCCCCACTCCTCTCGGGGTGGAACTGGGTTCCCATCACGTTGCCTTCCTTATTGACAACAGCAGCGGCAAACTCTATGCCGTATTCGGATGATGCCAGTACGTAGTCAATGATCATGATGTCTGTCATGTGGTACCTGAAGGATTTGAGTATAAATAAATGTGAGGATTTGGGGGGTGGCCTGAGTATCTAATTCGGTGTAAATAATCCTCTAAACGGCTGCCAAAGATAGTCAAAACTACTAATACTCTTATATTCCAGATGTAATTACAGAAAAATCCTTTTTTTCCTTATGTTCCAGCCTGTAAATATACTTCTTCAAACGGCTGTATGACTACGAAACCTTCTCCCTTGAAGGCCATCTGTAATGACTCACCACTGCTCCGTCCCACAAATGTCTTCAGGGAAACATCGGTTTTCAGGTCAGGTTGAAGATTACCGGACCATGCCACTGTGGCATTGGGGTCAGTAAATACAGGATTTTCTGGTGTTACTGTGAGTGTCAGTGGGTCGTAATGTGTGGTTATGGCGATCATGCCTGTTCCTTCGAGTTTTACATTGAAAAGCCCGCCTGCCATTAATCCTGCAACCTTTTTT
>CBDUUM010000020.1:0-15329 GCA_965370445.1 uncultured Methanosarcinales archaeon | reverse complement strand
AAATATGAGGGAATGCCATGCATTTTTAGCTACACATGCAAGAGTTACTATCTCAACAAGAGATAAAAACTGTTCGTCCTCTTTCGGTTCGAATGATATTCGAAAACAATCATAATCTCACTTTCCGCAGGTATCTGAAAATTTCGAATAAATTATCCTGATAGTGGTTTTGAATATTTATAGAATATTATATTTATATTGTAAATGAATATAAGACATGTTTTGAATATACGATTTGCCAACATCGGCAGAAAATAGACATGCATCTTTCCGAACCATTTTTTCAAAAATTTCGAAAACCACAATCATCTGACATAATTTAATGTTTTAAAAAAAGATTTGTTTTCAAAATATACCTGCGGAATATAAGATTATTAATAGTTTGTAATGATTTGATATTTACTGAATAATATCAGATTCTCCATCCCTTTGATTTCCACTGGAAATATCTATTTTTTATATGGACAAAGTATGATTGATCCATATTTTTCGTTGATTGATAATAAAGTATAATTTTATTTTTTATTTTATCAAAGAGTTTTTTTAATAATTAAATAACAAAGTTTATATATATTCAAATTAAAGTCAACAACAAGCTTTTATTTTTATTAATATTTATACAGCTTTGATTCTATTTTTATTAACTCCAGTGGAAATCATACGGTTCCCCATGTTTATATAATCTCCAGAGGAAATTAAGGGGTTATACAAGAATTTCATTCATTTTTTATGTCATTATGAAATCCATTTAAAAAAATAATTATGGTTTAATGGCTATTGTTAATGTTTTTTTGTAAATCTATAATGATTAATTATATTTTCTACTTGAAATGAAGGGGTGTTAACCAGAAAATATAATAAGGTGTGTTTCATATGGAATATTGTAGTTGAGTTATGTGAGGGACTAAAAAGTATTACGAAATTACATGGATTACATGAATCCCCAAAAATCTAAAAATTATTTACAGTAACTTTATAAACCAAAGGAAAATTTACATGTTACCAGAACCAAAAACCTCTGAAAAAAAACCCGCACACGGGATATTTGAAGATTTCCTCAAAAATACTGTTATTTTTGAAAACAAAGAAGTATTAAGACCCAACTACACACCTGATAATCTACCTCACAGGGATAAGCAGATCCAATTACTTGCCAGTATGCTTGTCCCGGCTATTCGGGGAGATACACCTTCAAACATTTTAATATATGGAAAAACGGGCACCGGCAAGACAGCAGTTGTAAAATTTGTAGGGCAGGAACTGGAAGATACAAGCGAATCCCGCGGAATAGCGTGTTGTGTAGTATATGTTAACTGTGAAATTGTAGATACCCAGTACCGACTCTTAGCCACACTTGCCAGACATGTCGGAAAAGAGGTACCAATGACCGGATGGCCTACTGATCAGGTGTTTGAAGAATTTAAAAAAACTGTTGATAAAAAAAAACAGGTTGTAATAGTTATACTGGATGAAATAGACAAACTGGTCAGGAAAGGAGACGATGTGCTCTACAACCTTTCCCG
Organism: uncultured Methanosarcinales archaeon; assembly: GCA_965370445.1. Lineage (GTDB taxonomy): Archaea > Halobacteriota > Methanosarcinia > Methanosarcinales > Methanocomedenaceae > Methanocomedens_A. The sequence continues at coordinate 13,806 of CBDUUM010000020.1, read as the reverse complement.
GATAAATGGCGACCTTGAGAACGCCAGGATAAGTATGATCGGCATTTCTAATGACCTCAAATTTACAGAATTCCTGGATCCCAGGGTAAAAAGTTCCCTTGGCGAAGAAGAGATTATTTTTCCGCCATATGATGCAGAACAGATACATGATATCTTGGAACAGAGGGCGGGTCTGGCTTTCAAGAGTAATATGCTGGATGAAACTGTGATCCGTCTGTGTGCTGCCTTTGCTGCTCAAGAACATGGAGATGCCAGACGCGCGTTAGACCTCCTACGTGTGTCTGGCGAATTAGCTGAGCGTACAAAATCGCCAGTAGTTGAAGAAAAACATGTCAGGGTTGCCCAGGAGAAGATCGAGAACGATAGAGTTGTTGAAGTGGTCAGGACTCTTCCAACCCAGTCCAAACTCGTACTGCTAAGTGTACTTCTGCTCAGTAAGATCAGGAATAATAACGTTTCCACTGGTGAAGCCTACACAATTTATAAGCAGATGTGCAATGACATCGGCTCTGACATACTCACCCAGCGCAGGATTACCGACCTTATTTCAGAACTGGACATGCTGGGCATCATCAATGCTATGGTGGTGAGCAAAGGCCGGTATGGCAGGACCAAGGAAATATCACTGAGCGTTCCGATGAGCGATACCAAGGGAGTGCTCATGGAAGATTACAGGTTAAAACCACTGGAGAATTATCAACCTGATCTGCTCATTATCCAATCCAGGTTGATGTAGGTCGTCGATATCAATGCACAGTCAAATCCAGGTTGGTATAGGCCGGTTGATATCAATGTACAGCCAATGAGAGATATCCTACCCAGGGGATATGCCACCGGGCTACCCCAATGATCCATTCCTCTTTTACAGGTTGTAGCCTGCTGGTAGAGGTCTTCTGGTCAATGTCCCTATTATTGTCCCCTTTGGTTATATATCCCGAATGAGGTGCAACAGGTCCACCTGACCACATGGGTTCACCTTCCTCCACCCAGTACATTGCCCTGTGGATGATCGGGGTATCTGTACTACTCCCATACTTCCTATATAAAATTACATCCCCGTATTCATCGAATGATGTGTATCCTGACAGGGTGCCATTAGTATGTGTAAAGATCTCTGTCCGCTGGGCGCTTTGGATGATAACCACATCACCAATACCGATATGAGGCAGCATGCTACCGGATTCTACAGCCACCGCCGGCCTTGAAATACCAAGACTGATTTGGGAGATAAGCATGAACAATCCGATCATTAAAGCTACGAACAACAGGTCATTTAACAGGCCAATCCAGAAATTATTACTGTTCCTGAACAGTTTAACATAATAAAACATTTTATCGATAATGGTTTTCTCTTCCCGTCGGTTCATATGGCGAATACTTATAGCGTGTAAAGTGATAATAGTTTGTGCGATTCTAATGGAAAATACTGATCATGCTTCATTCATTGTAGGGCAATTTGCAGAGGCCGGTTACCAGATAGACCCTGACGCCCTCAACCTGCTTGTGGAACAGGACACAAGTCCTTCATTTATCAGCCAGATACTTGATTCACTTGACGAGTCCACACTTGTGGTGGGCCCGGACCAGATCGACCCGGCTCTAAATACCAGGACCACACCTCAGCCAGGGACCGAGTACCCCCGGGTACCCAGGGATCCGGATTATGAAGACGAATGGACTGGTGAGCTGGACGTGATCTCAGACATCACTGACCAGTCGACATGTGTAGGTGAATACGTGGAATTCGTGGACTTTTTCAGGAACAGGTTCTCCAGGCTGGGGGATATGTTGAGGAACCGGGGTGTGGGTTTCAGGCCCATAGAAAGCCTGAACAGGCGCAAACTTGGCCTGGTGGAAGGCAGGGAGGAGGTTTCGGTCATAGGCATGGTATCTGACCTGCGCACATCCAAGAACGGTCACAGGATGATAGAGATCGAGGATACTACCGGAAGCCTGCGCACAATGGCGCTGAAAAATAAACGTGATATCTTTGAGCAGGGCATGAAGGTAATGTCGGATGAGGTGATCGGTGTCACCGGTACCCTGAGTGATGACGGAAATCTGCTGTTCATAAATAGTATCATGTGGCCTGATATGCCGATCAGGACCAGTTCAGAACTGGGCGAGCGCAATGTGAGCGGTAAGGCTGTAATGATATCTGACATACATGTGGGGAGTGACACCTTCCTTGAAGACCAGTGGCTGGGTTTTATCGACTGGCTGAATCACGGAGGGTCAGTGGCGGGTAATGGGTCTGTGGATGTAAAGGATATCAGGTATCTTGTGGTGGCAGGTGACGTGGTGGACGGTATCGGGATATACCCGAACCAGGAGGAGGAACTGGCCATTACCGATGTCTATGAACAATATAGAGTAGCTGCTAATTATTTCAACCAGATACCCAAACACATCAAGGTGATCATATCCCCGGGCAACCATGATGCGGTCAGGCAGGCCGAACCCCAGCCCACATTCCCTGAAAAGATAAGGAAGATGTTCAGGCCGGACGTGGTATTCGTGGGCAGCCCGGCAGTGATATCCATGGACGGGGTACGTACCCTGATCTATCATGGTCGCAGTATTGATGATATCGTGGCCAACCTGCCTGGCATGAAATACGAAGATCCCACACGGCCCATGATCGAGATGTTGAAACGCAGGCACCTGTCTCCCATGTACGGCAGCCGGGTATCTATTGCGCCTGAAAGGGAAGACCACCTGGTGATCGACAAGCCGCCCCACATCCTGCACTGCGGCCATGTACATACGGTTGGATACACTACTTACCGGGGCGTCACAGTGATAAACAGCGGTACCTGGCAGTCACAGACAGAGTTCCAGAGGCGTATGAACCTTAAGCCCGATCCAGCCAAGGCTGCCATTGTGGATCTGGCGACACTTAACACAAACATTATCTCTTTTCAATAACTCATATATTCCCAATGAGCACTATACCTAAGCATCAATTGGAATTGAGCACTTTACCCAAACATCAATTGGAATTGTTCAAAAAAATGGGATATCACATAGTAGGAAGTCACGGCGCTGTCAAACCCTGCCTTTGGTCAGGCAGGTCCATAAAGGGAAAAGGCAGCTGCTACAAATCCCAGTTCTACGACATCCAGTCACACCGATGCATCCAGATGACGCCTTTTTTAGGCTGCAACCAGTCCTGCCTTCACTGCTGGCGCCCGATCGAACATCCTGTAGACACGCCTGCCGAGTGGGATTCTCCAGAGGAAATTGTGGGGGGTTGTATCAGTGAACAGCGCAGGTTGATGTCAGGGTACGGCGGCCTGGACGATGCTGACAAAGTAAAATGGAAGGAATCACTGGACCCCAAACATGCGGCTATATCACTGGCAGGGGAACCCACACTGTATCCGTTCCTGCCTGAACTGGTCCGGGAGTTCCACAAACAGGGACTTACCACCTTTGTGGTCACCAACGGTACAAAACCCGATGTTATTGAAATTATCAGGCCCTCACAACTGTACATGAGCCTGGACGCTCCGGATAAGGAGACTTACATTCGTTCCTGTGCTCCAGATCATCAGGATCAGTGGGAGCGTATCCTGGAATCCCTGGAAGTGCTGTGCCACCATCCTAGCCGGATTGCCATAAGGCTAACTCTGACAAAAGGTTTGAATTTTAAAGATGCTGCTGGATATGCCCGTCTTATCGAACTCGCCGAACCCGACTTTGTGGAGGTAAAGGCCTATATGCATCTGGGCTATTCCCGCAAACGACTGGAGCGGGATGCTATGCCCCAGCATGAGGAGATACTTGAGTTTACTTCGGAACTTGGCAGGGAACTGGGTTACCATATGGCCGACCACGTGGAGGTCAGCAGGGTGGCATTATTGTCAAAGGACGAAAAAGTGACTCCTGTAACACTATAGGTCAGATCAGCCTGATAGTTTCCAGGTTCATTGGTGCCCTGGTTTCGATACGGTATTTTCTATATATTGAACTGGCCAGGTCCAGGCAGCTCTTCTCATCACCATGTTCTGTAAGGACATGTTCAGGCCTGGGTTTCATCTTCTTGATATAATCCATCAGTTGCCTGCGGTCAGAGTGTCCCGAAAATCCATCCACTGTTTGCACCTGCAGGTTGATCTTGATAATATCACTCTTGCCGTTATTGTAGACGGGAATTTCACTCCAGCCTTTTTGCAATCTCCGGCCCATGGTTCCTTCTGCCTGGTATCCCACAAATACCAGTGAGTTCTTCTCGTCAGGGCCGTATGCCCTTAAGTATTCCATGATCGGGCCGCCGTTCAGCATACCAGAGGTTGCCAGTATGACACCCGGTCTGGGATTGGTCAGGATATCCTTTCGTTTCTCAACAGAATCCACCTGTTCAAAACAATCAGCCAAAAACGGGTTCATGCCTTTATGGAAGATCAGGTTCTTCAGGTCGCTATTGAGGTATTCGGGGTAAGTAGTATGTATGGCTGTGGCTTCCCAGATCATACCATCCAGGTAGATCGGGATATTACCATCGATAAAACCTTTACGGATAATCTCCTCCAGCACTAACATAACTTCCTGGCTCCTACCTACCGCAAAGGCCGGGATCAGGACAGTACCGCCCCTGGCTATCGTTTCTTTTACGATATCCTTTAACCGGTTCTCAGCCTCCCTCCTGCTGGGCTGAATATCCTTAGAACCGCCATAGGTTGACTCAGTGATTATGGTTTCTATCCTGGGAAATGAATTGACTGCCGGGTCGAACAGGCGTGTCTTCTCATATTTGTAATCCCCGGTAAATGCAATATTGTACAGCCCGTCGCCCACATGGAAATGGACCACGGATGAACCCAGGATATGGCCTGCATTGTGCATGGTAAGCTTCATATCAGGAGCAATATCGGTAACGTCGCCGTAATTAAGTGTAATGGTATGTTTCAGGGTCTCACGTATCATTGAGGATTCATAGGGTATGGTCTTGCCCTCCTTGGCAGCCACATCAATGAAATCCAGCTGCAGCAGAGCCATCAGGTCCCGGGTGGGAGGTGTGCAGTACACTGGCCCCTCAAACCCGTACTTATACAGCAGGGGTATCAGGCCCGAATGGTCCAGGTGGGCATGGGTGAGCACCACTGCATCTATCTGGCTGATGGGCGTTACCTCGGGTATGTACAGGTAAGGAGTTCCGTTATCATCGGAACCTACGTTTACTCCGCAGTCAATGAGTACCTTGGTCTCAGGGGTTGACAGCATGAAACAACTGCGTCCTACTTCCCTGCAGCCTCCCAGTGCAGTGACCCTGACCCATTTATCCTTGGATGATACTTCACTGTGGATCTTCCTGCCAATGGTCTTGAGCAGGGCTTTACGCTCTTCTTTGTGGTCCCTGTTATACTGTCGAATATTCTTTACAGTGGATGATTTTATAGGCGGGGTCCTTACCACCTTTGGTGTCCAGCCGATCTCCCTGGTAATCTCCCTGAGAGTGCTGCCATGTCTGCCGATTACGATACCTGGCTTCTCGGCTTCGATTATCACTTCACCTGTATCAGGGTCAAAATAATGACTTGTAATACCGGCATCTTCAGGTACGATCTTGGAGATCATTTCAATTACAACATCCGGATCTGCCAGTACTCCAGGGTCAGGCCTGACCACTAACCGCTTCCTGAGATCCTTTGCCAGATTACGGATGATATCACCGTTATCTGCCAGTTTTTTCGGTTCCGGGGTATATATTACAAGTTCCGGTCCCTCGAACTCTATAAGTGATATAGTCACTCCGGCTGGTAATTTCTTCGTTATCTTTGCTTTTAGTTCTTCGAGTACCTGTTCTACCGACATGGTATTTACGTCCTGTGAAAATTATGTCCTATGAAAAAATCAGAAAATAAAAATTTAAAAAATTAAGTATAAAATGTAATGTTCCCTTAATGTTTGGGTCTTATAAAGCATCAAGGAAAGCATCGCGTGTTTCTTGTATGACAGAATCTTCAATCTCGAAATATCCTTCCGACGTGATCTTGGTGACCTTAATCCCGTTCCCGGAAGCAGAATCCCGTTTCATAACGTTATGTAGTGCCCTGATTGCCAGGTTTACACCATCATCAATGGGCATATTCTCTTCGTATCTATCTTCAAGTATTCCGTAGGCAAATGGAGATCCTGAACCTGTGGCTACGGCTTTGTTCTCTTCAAGCTGACCTCCGAGGGCATCAAGTGAATAGAGGCCCGGACCGTTCTTATCAACTCCACCTATAACAAGCTGGACCATGAATGGGAAATACCTGTTTCCTGCAAGGATGTTGGACAGCAGACTGGTAATACCTTTGATGGTCATAGTCTCCTGTCTGCGCATTTTATATAATTTTGATTCGACCTGCATTGTTTTTACAAGCCTTTGTGCATCTCCCACTGAACCGGCTGTGGTCATCCCCACAAGGTCGTCTATCTGGTATATTTTCTTGGCATCTTTGCTTGCGATGAAATGCCCCATAGTAGCCCGGCTCTCTGTGGCCAGGACCACGCCTTCACTGCAGACTAATCCAATAGTCGTTGTACCTTTAAGTTCGTTATCATTAACCATCTGTATACCTCATAGAAAAAATGAGAAAATCAGCTAACTTTCACCTTATATTTGTATCTGCCTATATAAGGGTTTTCCCTTTTTCAGCTTTGCACATTTTTAATTTTATCGATATTCACAGTCCTCTGCCTTGGCCCGTCCAGTTCAACAAAGAATATTCGCTGCCAGGTACCCAGCACAAGTTCACCGCCCGTTACCGGAATAGTTTCGCTTGGACCCAGGATTATAGCTTTCAGGTGGGCATCGGCATTATTATCTATCCGGTCATGCTGGTAACCTGCAGAGGGAGGTATCAGTTTTTCCAGGAAGTCCAGGATATCATGGCGCAATCCCGTTTCATTCTCATTTAGAATAATCGCGGTCGTGGTATGGCTGGTACTTACAACACATATGCCATTGACAATACCGCTGTTTCGTACCTCACTCTTAACCTCTTCAGTAATATCCACCAGTTCAACCCGCTCGCTCGTCCTGATGTTCACTGTAAAACCTCTTATTTAGCAAATACCAGGGAACACTAAATATACTGAAGCTTGTAGTAAGCGAAATTCAGTGTAACCATGCTCACAATCATACAGGCAGAGAGTGAATACAGGACCGTTTCAACAGGAATAGCTGACAAGCCACCTGTCGCCGCATAGAGTATGCCGCCGGTAATGGACATAACAATAAATGTAATAGCTATGGACGATACGGCACCGCCTATAAGCGACCATGGATGAACAGCACCCCTGCCTTCAAAGAATGTCGTACCTAAGATGAACAATACTGCAAATATAAGGAATATCAATGGTGTCGGCATTGGCATACCCGTTTCAAACATATAAATTATGCCCAGCGCCACAGCGATCATGGTAAGGGACATACCCACCACAAGTACCAGTGTCCTTAAAAAGTAATTCTCAAGATTAATTTGAATGATCCATCCCTCCAATTTAATGCAACATTAAATTATATTCAAAGGAGTATTTATTAATTTCCCTGGAAAACTGCCCGGAATCATGCGTTATCCATCATTTTGTCTCCCTGGGTTACTATGGTGTAAAAAGAGGATCGTCCCTGACAGCTTCTATGCATTCGTCCAGGGACATGTCCGGATACACTTCCCACCACTTCCCTGTGTGTCTCATGTACGACATGTTGAACTGGTCTCTTCCAACGTATTCCATCCGCGCAAATTTGGTTTCAAAGAATGGCTCTATGGCATTGGGTCCGGGAGAATGGTATTTTGCACAAAAATAGAAATAGTTGCGATACCATTTCGTAAAGATATCCACGATGTAATTGAACCGCTCTTCCTGTGGATCCGGGTCAATGTTTCTGGGTTTCAAGACAGACTCAACAAGTTCATCACATACCTGTTTCACCTCAATTTTCACTGATTCCGGAACTTTGGGTTTTGGAGCCCTGGACGGGCCGAATAACCAGTTTCTTTCTTTTTTCGCCATGTAATCACCTTTTTTTTACGTATAGGAAAGTATGAACGCATTTCGATATAGATATAGGTAATTTTCTTAGTTCCAATCAAATCTTTTGACAATTTCAATCAAATCTTTTGACAGGATATACAGGATTTACAGGATTGGATCGTATCCTGTCAATCCTGTTTATCCTGTCTGAAATTTCCATTTTCTTGAAAAAAAGCAATACGGATTAAATTTCATCCACCCATTTTTTTCATCATTTTCTGGATATTGAACTTGCCGCCCCGCAGTCCCTTGAATGCCTGCTGCATCATCTTGTGCTGCTTAATAAGAAGCCTGACATCCTCGGGGGATGTCCCGGAACCAATAGCAACCCTCTTGATACGGCTGCTGCCTATTATCTTAGGCTCTTCCAGCTCCTTCTCTGTCATACTATCCATGACAACCTTGAACTTTTCAAGGGTACTCTGCGTCGTCTGGAACTGTTCATCAGAAAGGTCAGTTCCCTTTGGAAGCATGGGCATATTGGGAAGCATCTGCATGATCTGTTTTATCGGACCCATCTTATTCATAGCCCCAAGTTGTTTATACATATCCTTAAGCGTGAATTTGCCCCGCATCATACTCTCTACATCGAACTCATCTTCATCGATGGCTTCCTGGGCCCGCTCGATAAGGGTCTTGATATCCCCCATTCCAAGCAGCCTGGATATGAACCGGTCGGCCTCAAATTTTTCAAAGTCCTCTGATCTCTCCCCTGTACCGATGAACGCGATCGAAGATCCGGTCTCTGATACGGCAGACAGCGCGCCGCCGCCTTTGGCCGTACCGTCCAGTTTAGTAATAACTACACCAGTGATGCCGATAGACTGATTGAACACCTTGGCCTGTTCGCTGGCCTGCTGGCCAATAGCAGCATCGATAACCAGTAATTTCTGGTCAGGTTTGGCCATGACAAAGATATCTTCCATTTCCCTGATCAGGTCAGTTTCAAGAGCATGACGACCGGCAGTATCGATTATCAACACGTCGTACCTGTCAACAGCTTCCAGTCCGTGGCGTACTATCTCCACAGCATCCTTATTGTCTTTCTCGCCATAGAATGTAACATTCAAACGACTGCAAAGAGTACTCAACTGTTCATAAGCCCCGGGCCGGTATGTATCAGCACAGATCACAGCAGGTTTCAGGCCCTTTCGCTGGAAGAACCTGGCAAGCTTTGCCGTGGTAGTGGTCTTACCGCTTCCCTGCAGGCCCACCATCATGATCTTTTGTCCGGCAAGTTTAACATCGGTCCCCTGACCCATGATGTTAATGAGCTCGTGATATACGATATTGATCACATGTTCCTTACCGCTCAACCCAGTGGGAACATCCTCTTTTAAAGAACGTTCCTTGATCCGTTTAGATAGTTCCATCACCAGTTTGACATTTACATCAGCCTGGAGCAAGGCACGCTGTATCTCTTTAACGGCATCGTTGACCACCTTTTCATCTATCCTGCCCACTCCCGCTAATTTTTTAAGGGTATCCTGCAATGAGCTTCCAAGTTTATCCAGTACCATGATTATCTCTCAATAGTGAATGCCTTCAAAGAGTGTTCCCAAGATAGATAAATATCATCATTAGATGAAGAATGTAAAGGTAACCCAGGCAATCAGTGAAAGGATCACAGAGTGTTTCAACCCGGCTAAGATCTCGCCTTCACCCATCTGTCCGGCCACCAGTCCTGAAGCAAAACCCTGTATCAATGCTGCATGGAAGAACAGGCGCCTGAACATCTCAGGATCGAAAACACCTATAAATTCTTGTGCTCCACCGCCGGCTGCGTTGGCTGTTATGCTGGCTTCTGCCATTACCGGAATAAAGGAATACGAAAGAATACCAATTACAAACAGGAATACTAAGAATGACATGTAACTGATTATCACATAGATGATCATACTACTTGCACGATCCCTTTCCATCAATTTAAGGACATAGGCATCCCTGGCAGCTACTTCCAGTACGTCTGGTACGTTACCGCCGGCCCGGCTGGCCTGGTTGATTAAAGCCACTGAACGGTATATAAGCGGCGTAGCAACCCGGTCTGCAAATTTTTCAAGGGCATTGTCGAATGATATACCCCATGAAAGCATATCATCGATCTTGGCAATTTCACTAGTGAGATCTCCATATTCACCTTTAGATACCGTGCCAACAGATTTTGTCAGTGTCATACCTGAGCGGTTCATCTCGGCAACGTCCCTAAGGAAATTTGGGAAATACTGTTCAATCCTTTTAACTCTACGTCTTCTTAAATAATGAAGAAATCCGGGAGGGACTATGCCTATGAGAATCGTGAAAAGCAATACATTATCAAATGCAGGAGTAAGGCCTGTCTTCAGACCTGCAAGTACCAGGAAGATCAGGGCAATAGGTATACTGATTAATATTGCGTAAGATGGCTCCTTTTTAATTTGCTGTTGGGGTGATTTTATGAAATGGCGGAGATTGATCCATTTTCTTGCCTCTTCCATCTGGAGAAGTACTTTATCCTTTTCAACTAGGAGGTCATCTTCTGTAAATACTTCTTCATTTTCATCAATTGGAAGAGTGTCCTCTGGAAGTGTTTCTTCATTTTCATCAATTGGAAGAGTGTCCTCTGGAAGTGTTTCCTCATTTTCATCAATTTGAAGAGTGTCCTCTGGAAGTGTTTCCTCTTTTTCGTCAATTTGAAGAGTGTCCTCTGGAAGTGTTTCCTCTTTTTCGTCAATTTGAAGAGTGTTCTCCGGGAGTTGTTCCTTTTTTTCATCAATGGGTTCTCTGTTCTCCAAAATATCACACCTCCGGGGTCATACTATTGATAAGCACCACAAACACAATGCTTCCTACAGGGATTACCAGATATATCAACAGGTACATGAGCATCAGGTTCATACCGCCCATAATGGTCATGACCGACATCATAACGAGCAGGAACAAAGGTCCGGCCACAAATACGGTCACATAGGTCTCGGCTATTAATCCGAGTGTCTCAAGGAACTCCTTTTGTTCCCGCTTGCTTTCTGTAACGAATTGTTCTGCCTTAAGCCTCAAAAATGATTCCAGGTCACCCCCGGAAGATACGATGGTTACTGCGCCCTGTAAGAATTCCTGCAGCCGATATGATGGTGTAGTAGATGCCACACTCTTCATGGCCTGGACAAGATCCTTGCCCAGTACTTTGATATCCCTTACTACATATGAAGCCTCTATTGCAGCTTCCCCATATATCTTGTTCTTGGCAAGACTTGTAAAAATGTCCACAGGAATGACGCCAGCGCCTGACATTGCAGACATGTAATGTACAGCATAAGGAAGCATCGTATCAATACTCCGTTTCCTGTTACTGTTAACCAGCTTTGGATAGTTCAGGAATGCAATAAATGTACCTGCACCGAAAATACCCATGAGAACGACAACGGAAATAATCTTTAATGCCAGGTTTTTATATTCATGGAAACCATCAAGAATATCGGTGATGACCGAACGGGTCAAAGTAATATCAGGAGCGCCGAAGGTGGATACAACTAAAACTGCAAAAAACAAACCCACAACTATCATTAACAGTGAACATAAAACCGCCAGGGAAAGATACATATCAAAACTGATATTGAATCTGCTCTTTAGCAATTCCTGCCTGAGGTCAAAATACTGGGCACGTCTCTTACTGAAGTAACTACCGAATAAACGGTATGAATACGAGGTAAGATACCTAACTACCATATAATTCCTTCCTCACGATTTCCATCAGGGTGTCAGGTTCACGATAGTAAGTTACGACTATCTTGGCGACATCCTCGTAATGCTTCACATTCTTCATCCGTGCCCATTCCAGGATTTCCTGCCTTTTCTTTAATTCGTCCTTGATGCGGGCATCATCCCATCCGCGATTATTCATAACCGATTCCAGTATATAAGACCTGCCTGAATAAGTAAATTCATCCTTTGAGGCCGACCATGTGAACACCTCATTCGTCAATAATTCACCAGTCCTGGGATCAACACCCACAATCTCAGTTATGGATTTGGCCCTTCGCACTCTTTGTTCACCAATCCTGACCTGGACCTGTATGATTATCAGGTCAAGGGCCTGTAGCATTATCCTGGGAACATTAATGGGCGGATTCTCAAGTCGGTGTACAACAGACTGTACGGAATCCGCATGCAAGGTTGAAAATGTGGTATGACCGGTACTCATAGCCTGGAACAGGACATAGGCCTCGGCACCTCTCACCTCACCTACAAGCAAGTATTCAGGCCGCTGCCTCAAGGCTGCCCTTAACAGGTCATACATATCGATGGACCCGGATTCACCTCCGGTAAAAGTCTGTCTTGTCACACCTGCAATCCAGTTGGGATGGGGAAGATTCAACTCCCTGGTATCTTCGATGGATACGATCTTAGTCTCAGGTGCGATAAACAAAGCTACTGCATTCATGGTAGAGGTCTTCCCGGATGCGGTCCCTCCGGCAAAAATGATGTTCTTGTTATTTTCAGCAGCCAGCCAAAGGTATGCTATTGTTGAAGTTGAGTAGGTATGGTAGTCGATGAGGTCCGGCGGGGTAAGCGGGCTTTCCTTGAATTTCCTTATAGTAAAGGAACTTCCCCTGGTTGTTACTTCTCTTCCAAGGGTCAGTTGTATCCTTGAACCGTCGGGCATTGTAGCATCAAGTAGCGGATCTGCTATGGAGATATGCCTTCCGCAAATCTGCGCAATGCGCACAACAGAGGCATCAAGATCGTTCTCATCATCAAAAGAAATGTTTGTTTCTACTGATTCGTACTTCCTGTGGTACACGTACAATGGTGTATAGGGCCCATCACAGGAAATATCCTCAAGGTATGGATCATGCATCATGGGATCGATCTTTCCATATCCCATGAATTCGCTGTAGATATGGTATAAAATCTTTGTAAAGGACACCGTGTCTATTTCTATCTGGTAATCCCATAAAATATCATATACTTTATCCTTGAGGTATTCCTTTGCACCGCTTTTTTCAAGATCTTTCAGGTTAACATCAAGTGTTTCCGTGAGTCTTATTTTTATTTCAGAGAACAGTTCTTCTTCTCCCGGGCTTAGTTCAGGTTCAAGTACCTCATAAAGGTAAGTATGAGTACCCGGATTATAAGAAATTCTAATATATGAATAAGGTTCATTTACAGGATAAAGTTCAACTTCTTCGAAAGAATAATCATCATCTAATGTGAGTTCGACCAGAGCACCGTGTTTTTCAGGATCATACTCCTCAAGGACTATCTTTTCCGGCTGGAAATGATTGACAATACGCTGGAGCAAATTTGGTTTTTCAATAATTTCTTCTTCCACTTCAGGTTCGACAACCTCTTCTTTCTCTACCTGGGTGATCTCCTCCAGGGTCTTCTCCCAGATAGATTCAACAGATTCGGGCAGCATTACCCTCCTGTGTTCAATGACGCGGCTGTCGCCAATACGGGTTCTCAGCGTCTCAATGTCTATTTTATCGCCACCGGGCATAATCAGGTCTGTCAATAATTCCTCTGGTTCACCTGTTTTTTCTGTTAGATCCCTTATTTTGTGCCCCTTATCAACCTCTTCTTCGTCATCAGTTTTTTCTTCACCAGACGTTTCATCTTCTACTTCTTCAGATGCAGGCGATTCTTCATCAGGTGTTTCTGCTGTTTCGTCCTCATCGGATGTTTCTGTTGTTTTGTCCTCATCAGGTATCCCGGGTGTTCCGTGGACCGAATTCGTTTGCTCAGTTTCATCCGATTGTAAGGATTCTGGTTCCTGGCTGTCATTTTCGTCATCAGTATCCG